>JAQGKJ010000818.1 GCA_028290165.1 Bradyrhizobium sp.
GCATGGGCAAATCGCCCGACGGCAAGGCGCTGAAGTTCGTCCATCGCGGTTCCTACGACAATATGGACAACACCTATGAGGCCATCACCAATCACCTCGACGACAAGAAGCTCGAGGCCAAGGACACTTTTATCGAGGAATACATCACCGATCCCCTGAAGACCGCGGAGGACAAGCTGGTGATCAACGTCTATGTGCCGCTGAAGTGAGGCTCATGAGATACCGCATGCCGCTCGCCGCGGCCATCATGGCGGCCGCGCTGTTCGCCGCACCCGCGCTGGCTGAGACTGCGCCGGCCGAGACCGCGCCGCCGGCTGTGATTTCCGTCACCGGAGAGGCCACCGTCTCGGTGGCGCCCGATCTGGCGCAGATCGACGGCGGCGTCACGACGGAGGCAAAGACCGCGCGCGAGGCCTCTGACGCCAACAACGCGGCAATGGGCAAGGTGCTGCTGGCACTGAAGGGCGCCGGCATCGAGGAGAAGGATTTTCAGACCTCACGGCTGTCGCTGCAGCCGCAGAGCGCGCCTAGCCGCAACGGGCCGGGGCCCTCGACCATCGTCGGCTACCGCGCCAGCAACCACGTCACGATCCGGCTGCATGAGGTCACGAAGGTTGCGAGCGTGATCGATACCCTGGTCGCTGCGGGCGCCAACGACATCGGCGGCATCAATTTCAGCGTGTCCAACGCATCGAAACTGCTCGACGACGCCCGTGAGCAGGCGGTCGCCGACGCCCGCCGCAAGGCCGAGATCTATACCAAGGCCGCCGGCGTCACGCTCGGCGTGCCACTCAGCATTTCTGAAGGAGGCGCACCGGGTCCGATGCCGTTTCGAAAGATGGCTGCTCCCATGGCCGCAGCAGCGCCGGTGGCGCAAGGCGAAGAGACGCTTGCCGTGGCGGTCAGCGTGACCTGGGCGATCAAGCAGGCCGGGCAGTAGCTGTTTCTCCCTCGCCCCGCTCTTCCCCCCTCTAGGGGCGAGGTCAGAGTTCAAACACCTGCCCCGGCTTGAGCGCGACAAAACGCTCGCGCGGGATGTTCGCTTCATCCAGCGCCGCGTGCAGCCCCATCACCGGCGCGTCGATCGCCTCATCGGTCAGCTGAAACGTGCCGTGGTGATGGGCCAGCGCCTGCGCGGCGCCGCAATCGTTCAGCGCCTTCACGGCATCCGACGGGTTCATGTGCTGGTCTTTCATGAACCAGCGCGGCTCATAGGCGCCGATCGGGAGGATCGCCAGCCGCAACGGACCATGCGCCTCGGCTACACGACGAAAAGGTTTGCCTTCGCCGTAACCGGAATCGCAGACGACGTAGAGCTTGCCTGCGGGAGTCTCCAGCACAAAACTCGCCCACAGCGCTTTGTTTCGGTCGAACAATCCGCGTGCCGACCAGTGCCGGGTCGGCACCAGCGTCACCGCGAGGCCATTGCCGATGTCGACGTGGCCGTGCCAGTCGAACGCTTCGGCCCTGATCGCGGCATCGGCGCTGCGCAAGG
This sequence comes from Bradyrhizobium sp., assembly GCA_028290165.1. The sequence continues at coordinate 1,496 of JAQGKJ010000818.1, forward strand.
TGACATCGTTGCCGAGCGGCGTGATCACGCGTGGCGAGAATTTTGCGTTGAGCTTCGACAGCGTCGCGAGGTCGAGATGATCGTAATGGCCGTGCGAAACCAGTACGACATCGATGGCAGGCAGCGCATCGAAGGCAATACCAGGATCGTTGCAACGTCTCGGTCCGGCCCAGCTGACCGGCGAAGCGCGCATCGACCAGACGGGATCAACCAAGATGTTCAGCCCCGACGTCTGGATCAACCAACTGGCGTGACCGACAAACGACAATCGCACCCTGTCGCCGGCAACGCGCGGCGGCGGCGTGTCGGCGTGGGGGCTCGGCGCCCATTCGGGCCATGCCTGCCGCTGCCGGCCGGGACCAAACTGCCAGCGCAGCACTTCCCCCAGCGATTTCGGCGGCGATCCATCGGGATCGAAGAAATGCAGGCCGTCGAAATGATCGGACACCGGCCCGGCATAGGTTTTCATGTTGGACATCCAGACCGATGGCACGCCGATCGCCGCGGCAACGCCGCCTAGCACTCCGAGAACTCCGCGACGGGTAAGGTTCATGGCCCGATTGGCCTCAAAACGCGTGTTTCGGCAAGGGGTAGCCGATCACCAGGGTTCACGAAAACGCCATTTTGCCCTGACTTTCTTGGGCTTTCCTTGACTTTTCGGGCTTGCGGGGGTTTAACGCCCGCAATCATCGGAAAGACATTCTTTTCGACCCGCCGCCCGGCCCTGGAGGCCGGAGGTCAACGCCCGACAGCGCGATGCGCCCTCGGGTGTAAACGTGTTTGGACGATCGTCTTGGCGGCGTTGCTGAGGCACCAGGGGAGACCCAAGTTAGGATGTCATCACCCGCGAAGGCGGGTGATCCAGTATTCCAGAGCAGTTCGCTTGAGCCGAGAAGCCGCGGCGTACTGGATACCCCGCCTCTGCGGGGTATGACGACCGAGAGTGACGCAAGGCCTGCAACAGGCAAAAGGACTGCTGACGTGTTCGACAATCTGTCGGAAAAGCTTGGTGGCATTCTCGATCGGCTGACGCGGCGCGGGTCGCTGACGGAAGCTGATGTCGATGCCGCGATGCGCGAGGTGCGCCGCGCGCTGCTGGAGGCCGACGTCTCGCTCGACGTGGTGAGAAGCTTCACCGAAAAGGTCCGCGAACAGGCGATCGGCGCCACGGTGGTCAAGTCGGTGACCCCCGGCCAGATGGTGGTGAAGATCGTTCATGACGAACTGATCGCAACGCTCGGCTCGGACGGCCAGAGCATCGATCTCAACGCGGTGCCGCCGGTCGCGATCATGATGGTCGGGCTGCAGGGCTCCGGCAAGACCACCACGACGGCAAAGCTAGCCCGCCGGCTGACCCAGCGCGACAAGCGCAAGGTCTTGATGGCTTCGCTCGACATCTATCGCCCGGCCGCGATGGAACAACTCGCGGTGCTCGGGCGCGACCTCGATATCCCGACGTTACCGATCGTCGCCGGCCAGAAGCCGGCGCAAATCGCAGAACGCGCGCTGGAAGCCGCAAGGCTCGGCGGCTACGACGTGGTGCTGCTCGATACCGCCGGCCGCACCACGCTCGACGAAGAGATGATGACGGAAGCGGCCGAGATCAAAACGGCGGCCAATCCGCATGAGGTGCTGCTGGTCGCGGATTCGCTCACCGGCCAGGACGCCGTCAATCTGGCGCGCTCGTTCGACGAGCGCGTCGGTCTCACCGGCATCGTGCTCACACGTGTGGACGGCGACGGCCGCGGTGGTGCTGCGCTGTCGATGCGCGCGGTCACGGGCAAGCCCATCAAGCTGATCGGTACCGGCGAGAAAACCGACGCACTGGAAGATTTTCATCCGAGCCGGATCGCGGGCCGCATTCTCGGCATGGGCGACGTGGTGTCGCTGGTCGAGAAGGCGGCCGCGAATATCGACGCTGAAAAGGCCGCACGCGTCGCCGAGAAGATGCGCAAGGGCCAGTTCGACCTTGCCGACATGCGCGAGCAACTTTTGCAGATGGCGAATATGGGCGGCATCTCAGGGCTGATGGGCATGATGCCCGGTATCGCCAAGATGAAGAACCAGATCGCCAACGCGGGCCTCGACGACAAGATCCTGAAACGTCAGGTCGCGGTGATCGATTCGATGACGCGGCAGGAACGCAAAAACCCCGATATCCTGAAGGCCAGCCGCAAGAAGCGCATCGCCGCCGGCGCCGGCCTCAAGGTCGAGGAAGTCAACAAGCTCCTGAAAATGCACCGGAACATAGCCGACATGATGAAGGCGATGGGCTCGGGCAAGCGCGGCCCGATGGCCGGCATCGCGCAGGCGATGGGTTTTGGCGGCGGCATGCCGTCGCCCGAACAGGTGAAGGCGCTGGCCGAGAAGATGCCGGGCGGTGCCGCGCCGGGCGGGATGCCCGCGCTGCCGAAGGATTTGCCCGCCGGCTTGCGCCAGGGCCTGCCGAATTTGCCGGGCCTTACCGGCCTGAGCGGCAAGCCGAACCTCCCGGGCCTCGGCGGTTTCCCCGGACTGGGGAAGAAGAAGTGAGAACGTTCCGCGGATACGCCGTCATCCCCGGGATGAACGCAATTGTGTTCACCCATAGGTGCGAAGCCGCGATTGCGGCGAGCCCCGAAGGATGGCCGCGCGCACCGCGGTCCGCACCTTCACCAAATCAACCGCTTTCAATTTAACAGTCATCAGGAGAACTAAATGTCAGTCGTTATCCGCCTCGCACGCGCAGGCACCAAGAAGCGTCCGGTCTACCACGTCGTCGTCGCCGATTCGCGCTTTCCCCGCGACGGCCGTTTCATCGAGCGACTCGGCCATTTCAATCCGCTGCTGCCGAAGGACAATGAGGCGCGGCTGAAGCTCGACATGGACAAGACCAAAGCCTGGATCGCCAAGGGCGCGCAACCGTCGGATCGCGTGTCGCGTTTCCTCGATGCCGCCGGCGTGGCAAAGCGCGCCGCGCGCAACAATCCGGAAAAAGCCGTGCCGCGCAAGGAGCGCAAGGCCAACGCCGAAGCCGCCGCCACGGCCACCGCCGCTGCCGCCAGCGCCGCCAAGAAGTAAGCCCAACGGCGCGCGGCGATGGCGGCACGCATCTGCATCGCCCGGATCGGCGCGGCGCATGGCGTGCGCGGTGCCGTAAAACTGTGGACTTTTACGGAAGACCCGCTGGCCGTGAAAGCTTACGGGCCTCTCCTGACAAAGGATGGCGCGCGTCAGTTCGAGATAGCGACTGCGCGCGAAGCAAAAGGCCATCTGGTCGCGACGCTGAAAGGCATCGCCACGCGCGAGGAGGCCGAACGGCTCAACGGCCTTGAACTCTACATCGCGCGCGAAAAACTGCCGGCCACTGAAGAAGACGAATATTACCACGCCGACCTGGTCGGGCTCGCCGCGGTCACGACCGCGAACGAGCCGCTCGGCCGCGTCATCGCGATCCACAATTACGGCGCCGGCGACATCATCGAAATCGCGCCGCCGCACGGCGCCACCATGCTGCTGCCGTTCACTCACTCCGTGGTACCGTCCGTTGATCTTGCGGGTGGGCGTGTGGTGATCGAACCGCCCGCAGAGATCGAGGGCGACGATCGTGTTGACGATGCGGAAGATCCCTCCCCGAGTCGCCCCCGCGAAAGCGGGGACTCATAAACCGCCCTTTGTTGTGACATGGGATGGCGCTCCAGCGTGCTACAAATGATCATCGGTGGTTGAGTCCAGGCTCGCGCGCGCTTGGCCGGGACGACGGATATTTATGATATTTATAACGCGTCGATAATCCGAGATGACTGCAATGGCGAACACCCACAAAGCCTGGCGACTGCACGCCCACAACGATCTGCGGTTCGACGACGTCGAGACGCCAAGACCCGCGCCCGATGGCGTCGTGGTCAGGATCGAAGCCGGCATGGTGTTGTCCTACACCAACAAGGTGCTGCCGCGCGTCATTCCCGCCGTGGTGAACGGTGACGCGGCCAGGGATCTCGGCACCATCCGCCACGCCGCGGCCGCCTCGTGCTGATGGGCAGCGCCGAGGTGCCGCTTGAGCTTTCGTTCCGCGAAATGCTGGCCAATGACTGGGAGGTGGTCGGCCAGTTCATGTATGACCGTACAGCGCCGGGCCAGCTCGCGGCGCTCGCCGCCGACGGCTTGCTCGATCTCCGCAAGATCATCGTGACGGCCTTCAGGCTCACGGACTTCAAACAGGCGGTCGAAGCGGCGGCCTTGATGCAGGGCCTCGACCTCACGGCCGTGGTGCCGTAACGGAACTCCATGACCGCCAAAGCAACCATATGGCGCGCGACCGTGCTCACGCTGTTTCCGGAGATGTTCCCGGGTCCGCTCGGCGTCAGCCTTGCGGGCAAGGCGCTGGTGACAGGGTTGTGGGCGCTGGAGGCGCGCGACATCCGCGACTCCGCCACCGACCGCCATCGCAGCGTCGACGATACGCCGGCCGGCGGCGGCCCCGGCATGGTGCTGCGCGCCGACGTGCTGGCGGCGGCCGTTGATGCGGCCAATATTGCTCCCGACCGGCCGCGGCTTTAGATGAGCACGCGGGGTCGGCCATTGACCCAGTCCTCCGTCGTGGAACTCGCGGCCGGGCCCGGCCCCCTGATCGTCTGCGGCCGGTTCGAGGGCATCGACCAGCGGGTGATCGAGGCCCGCGGGCTTGAGGAGGTTTCGATCGGCGATTATGTGCTGTCGGGCGGCGAAATTGCAGCCTTCGCGCTGATCGATGCCTGCGTCCGGCTGTTGCCCGGGGTGATGGGCAAGCTCGCTTCCGGCGCGGACGAGAGCTTTTCCGACGGACTACTGGAATACCCGCAATATACCCGGCCGCAGGAATTCGAAGGCCGGCCGATCCCGGAAATCCTGCTGTCCGGCGATCATGCCCGGGTCGCGGCCTGGCGGCAGGCCGAGGCCGAGGCCCTGACCAAAGCCCGACGGCCCGATCTCCTGGTGGCCAGGACCAAGGGCCAAAGACGCCCAAAAAACCCGACGGATGGGTGACAACAGCCAGGCTTTGCCGTATACGAGCGCCAAATCCGCGCAATGGCTGGATAAATGAATACTCGCGCAGCCCGTGCCGGGCGCGCCGCCGATGGAGATTTTGCGATGAACCTCATTCAAGAGCTCGAAAAAGAGCAATTCGACAAGCTGTCCGCCGGCAAGCAAATTCCGGAATTCGGACCCGGCGATACCCTGATCGTCAACGTCAAGGTGGTCGAAGGCGACCGTTCGCGCGTGCAGGCCTATGAAGGCGTCTGCATCGGCCGCTCCGGCGCCGGGCTGAACGAGAGCTTTACGGTGCGCAAGATTTCCTACGGCGAGGGCGTGGAACGCGTATTCCCCGTGATGTCGCCGATGATCGACTCGATCAAGGTGGTGCGCCGCGGCAAGGTACGCCGCGCCAAGCTTTATTACCTGCGCAACCTGCGCGGCAAGTCGGCCCGCATCGTCGAGAAGACCGAGCGCGCCTCAGCCGTCGGCGAATAATTCACCTCGCAGTGGATTTAACGAAAGGCGCGGGGTCCACCCCCGCGCCTTTTTGTTGCGGCAGTCCGCCATTCCGGGACGGTGGTTGCAAACGCATGTCGCGCTCAATACTTGATGTGCTATAAGGCTCCAATGTTCAGAGATCGCCCCACAATCGCGTCTCGCGTCGTTCTCGACGACCGCAGCCGCTTGCCCTGGCGTTTCTTCGGTCGGCTGACGACGGCTGCGCTTGCGGCTTGACGCCCGGCGCGCTGCATTCGCGCGCGATTACACTTTCCGATTTCAATCCCGATTCAAGGCCTGACACCATGTCCGATCAAAAACCGACCACGCTGTACGACAAAATCTGGAACGACCATCTGGTTCACGAGGCCGATGACGGCACCTGCCTTATCTATATCGACCGCCATCTCGTCCATGAGGTGACCTCGCCGCAGGCGTTCGAAGGCCTGCGCACGACGGGACGGAAAGTTCGCGCGCCGGAGAAGACGCTGGCGGTGGTCGATCACAACATACCCACCACCGATCGCTCCAAACCCAATCCGGATCCGGAAAGCATCGAGCAGATGCGGGTGATGTCGGAGAACGCCCGTGAATTCGGCATCGAATATTACAACGAATTCGACAAGCGTCAGGGCATCGTGCACGTGATCGGCCCCGAGCAAGGTTTTACCTTGCCCGGCACCACCATCGTCTGCGGCGACAGCCACACTTCGACGCACGGTGCGTTCGGCGCGCTGGCGCACGGCATCGGCACCTCCGAAGTGGAGCACGTGCTGGCAACGCAAACCTTGATCCAGAAAAAAGCGAAAAACATGCGCGCCGTCGTTGACGGGAAACTGCCCGACGGCGTCACCGGCAAGGACATCATTTTAGCGATCATCGGCGAGATCGGCACCGCGGGCGGCACCGGCTACGTGCTGGAATATGCCGGCGAAGCGATCCGCGCGCTCTCGATGGAAGGCCGCATGACCGTCTGCAACATGTCGATCGAAGGCGGCGCCCGCGCCGGCCTGGTGGCGCCGGACGAAAAGGCGTTCGAATTTTTGAAAGGCCGTCCGAAATCGCCGAAGGGCGAAGCCTGGGACGCCGCGATGCGCTACTGGGGGACGTTGCGAAGCGACGACCGCGCGCATTTCGATCACGAGATCAGGCTGGATGCGGCAAAGCTGCCGCCGATCGTGACCTGGGGCACCTCGCCGGAAGACGTGGTGTCGATCACGGGCGTGGTGCCCGATCCCGACCAGATCGCCGACGAGGCCAAGCGGCTCTCGAAACACCGCGCGCTGAACTATATGGGCCTGAAGCCGGGGACCAAGATCACCGACATCAAGCTCGACCGCATCTTCATCGGCTCCTGCACCAACGGCCGGATCGAGGATCTGCGCGCGGCGGCGAAGGTGGTCGAAGGCAAGACCGTCAACGGCAATCTCAACGCCATGATCGTGCCGGGCTCGGGGATCGTGAAGGAGCAGGCGGAAGCCGAAGGCCTCGACAAGATCTTCATCAAGGCTGGGTTCGAATGGCGCGAGCCGGGCTGCTCGATGTGCCTCGCCATGAACCCCGACAAGCTGAAACCCGAAGAGCGCTGCGCCTCGACCTCGAACCGCAATTTCGAGGGCCGCCAGGGATTCAAGGGCCGCACCCACCTGGTCTCGCCGGCGATGGCGGCGGCCGCCGCGATCGCCGGGCATTTTGTCGATATCAGGGAGTGGCGATAGCGTTTTCGAGCGAAGTGGATACCGGTTCGCGTAAAGAAAACGCGTCAAAACAAATGACTCTGACGCCCTCCCCTCAACCTCGAGCCATTCCCGAAGTAACTCGTTAAGCAGTTGGGAGCAGACTGGTCGGCTTAACGCGAGGCATTCGCGAGGGAAGCGGGCCATGGCCGATAAGCCGGAATTCGTCGATATGATCAGCGAGGCGACGCGCCAGACGCGGCGCCGGGTCATGCCGCGCGTGGTCGAGCCCGAGGTCAAGGAAACCTCGCATCTCAGTCACTGGCCGCCGGACCGCTGGCGGCAATGGCGGCTGGAGACGCTCACGCCATGGAAACTCCGATCCTGGAAATTCAAGAACTGGGATCGCGGCTAGGAATTCTTCGAAAGCAGAATAGGCGCCCATCGGGCGCCTGTTTCATTTCAAACCATGTCTTGAAGCTCAATAGTAGAAGCGGTGTTGCCGATGGTGATGGCGCATGCGTGCGCGCGACTGCAGAAGAGAATCGCTATGACCGCTGTGATTGCACAACTCGGTTGATGGTTGGCGCTACTGGCGAAGGGATTTTCTTCTGGAGGTCGAGAGTCGCTAGCTGGCTCGTCATGCCCGGGCTTCGTCCCGGGCATCCACGTCTCGGCCGCACGCGAGGAACGAAGACGTGGATGGCCCGGGCTCGTCCCGGCCATGACGGTGAGATTTGAATCGTCGTTACCACCACGGCGGAGGCAACACAGGATAGCCGAAGTTGAACGACACGAATGGCGCCGGCGCGTAATAATAGGGCCGGTCGTAGTAAGAAGGCTGGTAATACGGACGATAAGCGTAGCGCTGATGATGCCGGGTGTGATGGCGCGCGGTGACATCGGTTGCCTGCAAGGCTTCCGGCTTTTGTACTGCGGCCGGCGCTGCCGCTGCCGGATTGACCGCTGCTGAACCGCCGAACAACAGGGTGAGCGCCAGCGCCGCCGTGCCGATTGATTTCATCATGAAGCGTACAATAGAGCATTTTCCCGGCCGAGTGGAAGCCGGTTAGCAAAACAGGCCCGCGATGCGGGCCTGTTCGGTCACGCGGCGGCGGAAAAGCCCGCCCGGGACTACCAGCGGCGCCTGTGCC
>JAQGKJ010000867.1 GCA_028290165.1 Bradyrhizobium sp.
ACCAAAAGGTGCTGACGCCGACAGCTCTGCTGCTATTTTACATTGCCGACGCGAAAACCCCCGACATTTATCGTCTGCCCCAGGGCTCGTTCTGAGGTTGAATCGGCGAAAGCGTCCCGAAGGAACCGTCGGGTGGCCTGCACCCGGTTTCGAAGAGACCGAGTTGTGCGTTTCACCGAACTGAAGTGCGATTAAGCAATCCGAAAGCGAACAAGCTTAATGGCACTGCGGGGCTGATTCGATGCGTGGTGCCGACCGTGCGAGAGCGGCAGTCGGGGTGGATTATCAATTTCTCGGGCGGTGCTGCGCGAACGCCTAGTGCTGCCCGGATTGGTGTCGAGCTCAATAACGCAGCCGTGCTGCGCTGACCAAGGCGCCTGCAAACGAACTCGCCAAGGACAATAACCTGGTTAACGCAACCCTCGCGGCACGTCCTTCTCTTCGTCTTCTATGCGGCGGCAATAGGCTACGTAGCAGAGCGGTACGGGAGTTCCCATTTGCTGGACGAGTTCAACGTCGCCGGAATGATCGAACAGCCGGTTGCAACCCTTCGCAGGGCCTGCTGCTAAAATTCAAGCCGTTGAACTTGGACGTCCTGCCTCTATACATCGTGTTGATGGCGGGCTTTCCGCCGCTGTTGGTTCTCATGATGCGGTCGCCTAATGTGGCGTTGGTGGCCTCATCCAGCATTTACTTACTGGCGCGCTATTTCGGGTGGAATTTTTCTCGTATCCCTCCGGCGTTTGGTACTTCAATCCGTTCGCATGGCAGTTCCTGTTCACGATGGGCGCCTGGGCGGCATTGAGCGGCGCTGCCCGGACGCAATTGTTCGCACGGTCACGGATCGTCCTGGCCGCAAGCATCGCCTTTGTTGTTCTCGCGCTAGTCGTCACACTCGCCGTTCGCTTCAATGCGGTAGGCTTCATGCCCGCCGGATTGCTCGAAATCTTCGTTCCCACCGACAAGACGAATCTGGCGCCATACCGTGTACTGCACTTTTTGGCTCTGGCCGTGATCATGGTTCGCATCATCCCGAAGGATTGGAAGGGCCTGAAGTCGCGCCTGCTGCGACCACTCGTCGTTTGCGGTCAACGGTCGCTCGAAGTGTTTTGCGTCGGTATATTCCTGTCGCCGGACGAAAGGGGCGGCAACAGATATGCTCGAACCTAAAGCTACCGCGTCACACCTCGACTCTACACTTTTCGGATCTCACGCGGTGTCCGACTTGAGTCTGAAATGCGCACCAAAGCGGACGTCCGCCGACCACTCTGAATTATGGGTTCACGCCCTAATTCGTACTCCGAGAGCGCCAAAGTTACCTCCGCTCATTCTCGGTCAGGTGTAGCCAGAACATTTTATGGCGCGACGGTAAGCGTCGCCTTCATATTGGGATGGAAGCGGCAATAATATTCGACCGTTCCGGCCTTTTTCAGAACCGAAATGACGGTCTTCTTCGGCGGCATCGTCAGGTCGAAGTCGCCGTTTCCCGCCGTCGCGGTATGGGCGAAAACATCCTTGTTGATCCATTCGATGGTATCGCCGACCTTGGCCGAAACTTCGGCCGGCGACACCACCAGATTTTCCATCACGATTTGGATTGTCGCCGCATGCGCCGAGACGGCTGTCGTTCCGAGCGTCAGCGCGGTCACGATCGGGAGATAGCGTCCAGGCCACATGGCAGGCTCCTTACTTCAACTCGGCGGCGACGTGCTCGGCATGTTGCTGATGGCCTTGGAAGATCTTCAGGCCGGTCTGCAGCAGGCTCTTTAGTTCGGCGTTATTGGCCGACGGGATCAACTGCGTTTCCAGCGCGCTGTTGACCGTCTTGTGATAAGCGACTTCGTTGGTAACGTAGGCCTTGTCGTATTCGGCGCCCTTCAATTTGGCGAGTTCGGCGAGCTTGTCGGCGGCCTGCTTCGACAACGCCTTACTGGTGTCGTTTTCCTCTGGCGTCACCTTGAGTTTCTTGACGAGGTCCAGCGCCTGCTTGTTCACGGCCTCATGGTCGCGCACCATGTCTTCCGCGAAGGCCTTGACGCCCTTGTTGCTGGCTTTGGTGATAGCCTGTTTGGCGGCGGTGATATCGATGACGCCGGCGGTGTAGGCGATATGCGCGATCTGCGGATCGTTGGGTTTTGCGCCCTGCGCCAGTACGGCGCTGCTCAAAAGGCTCAATGCGGCGATGGCCGCGCTCAAACGAACGAACATGATTTGACACTCCTGTGGCGCCGCGCATGGGGCCGGCGCATGGTTGGTTGCACAGGAGTTGGATGGCGCGAGTGCGCAGAGGTTCCCGAAAAAATTATGCGGCGTAGGCCAGTCGTTTCAGGACAGCTTCGGTCAACCGTTCGCAACGTTTACCGGCAAACGGAAATGCTTCCATCACCACGGGGCCGATCTTCTTCTCGACATTGTCGCGTAGCATGGTGCGGGCGCGATACAGCCGCGTTTTCACGGTCTGGGGCTTCAGCCCGAGAAGCTCGGCGGTCTCCTCAACATTCATGCCTTCGATCACACGGGTAATGAAGACGAGACGAAACGCCTCGGGTAGTTCGTCGATCGCGTGTTCGACGACATGCTGGATTTCACGTTGGGCCATGGACTTTTCCGGATCGTCGGCGGACGAAAGGGGAAACTGGATGATTTGGGCTTCGAGCGCGCCTTCCGGCAGCGACGTCCATTCCACGCTAGGCGGCTGACGGCGTAGGCGTCCCAGCGCCTCGTTCATCGCGATCCGCGCAAGCCAGGTCGAAAGGCTGGAGTCGCCGCGGAAATGCTCCAGATGCGTGAAGGCGCGGACATAGGTCTCCTGGATGACGTCCTCGGCTTCGCTGTCGTTACGCAGAATGCCGCGCGCCAGCCGGTAAAGCCTGCGATTATTCGACTGCATGATCGCGCGAACCGCCCCCTCGTCGCGGCCAAGCGCGCGCTGGACCAGTTCGGCGTCGCAGGTTCCGACCGGCGTAATTTGCTTTGCTTGGGCGTGCCGCATGATGATGTCGCTCGGTCCGAGCCGGGTTGCAAACGGTTTGATGTCCCGGAGGCCAATAGGTTCCCGCTTGGTTTGGATTTTTTGGATCCGTAAATAGAAGCGTTCTGATTACCGCCGCAGCCCGGAGCGCCATCGGGAGCCACTTTCGGTCTCCCGGCTGATGCCAATCTCCTGAGCCAACTTAGAATCTCCCCCCGATTGAAACCAAATCGGGCTGAATGGACGAAAACGCGTCTCGGTTGGGAAGGTTCGTTGGAAGTCTCGATGAAACCCGGTACCCCCATTGAGGTTGGATTATACCAATTACCATTTGGGTTCGTTTAACCCGCGGCTGGCAAAAAGCCGCATGGTGAATTGCAAACCTGGACTCGGCGGTACATCCAGCCATACCCGTCCCCGGTTGTGGCATTGGCCGCTGGCGCCAAACGGAATCGTCGATCCAGCGCCGGACGGCGCTTTCCACTTCGGCTCGCTTCGGCAGATCGGTTGAGCTGATCATGGCGTCGATTTTCAGGACAAGCGTAAGCGCCCGTCGGCGCGCGATGCGGAAATCACCGGTCCGAAGCCTGCGAATAAGCTCGCCCGAGAAGCCGAAAGCTGCAAGACGGCTCGGCCATTTCGCAAAAACCATGTATGGCCACGGCGGAGGTAGGAAGACATTGGAATTTTCGGCTCCCGTGGACCATCTTGGTGGACCATCGGCTGCCGGAGTTCAGAGCGGTCGATCTAAGGCGTTAAGGCGGCTCAGTTATTACGGAGTCTGGCTGGGGAACTAGGATTCGAACCTAGACAAACAGAGTCAGAGTCTGTTGTGCTACCGTTACACCATTCCCCAAATAATTCCTGAACAAGTTCAATGGCTTGAGGCCGGATTTGAGCTGTCAGGCACTCGCTTGCCGACGGGGGCTGCAAACCCCGCCGGAGTGTGCGCCCTTCTAGCCGCTTGGTCCCGGCCTTGGCAAGCGCGCGGGCAGGCGCTGCCGCGATTTGGATGGCCCTCCGCCGAGGCCCTTTGCGGTGCGGTTTCCGCATGATCGGGGCGGTTCGCGGATGAAGTGCATCTCGCCGAGCCGGACGTGGTGTCCTTGCCGATCGGCACGCGCAATCTGCGGGCGGGATGCTGCTTGGCAAGCCGGCCTCGACGCCCCCTTCACGGCCGCCGCCGCAACTTGCCCCTGCGAACCGCGCATGCGATGCTGAGAGCGCCAAAAAAAGGAAGCGGGCGGCGACGCCTCGCAAATCCTGCGCCGCAAGAGCTTGGCATTGGGTGAGAGCTCTCGGAGACGATCATATGAGATTAAAGGGTATTCTCGGGCTGCTGTGTGCCGCCTCGATTTCCGTTGCTTCGATTTCGCTGGTGCTTTCGGGCAACGCTTTCGCGCAGGAAAAAACCGTCAAGATCGGCGGGATATTTCCGCTGAGCGGCAATGCCGCGAGCACCGGCGTCCATACCAAGGCCGCGCTCGAAGTCGCGATGGATATCATCAACAACGCGCATCCCGAACTCGGCGATTTCCCGCTGGCGAAGAATGCCGGGCTCGCCGGGCTTGGCGGCGCCAAGGTCGAAGTGGTCTTCGCCGATAACCAGGGCAGCCCCGCAACCGGACAGAACCAGGCGCTGCGGCTGATTA
>JAQGKJ010000878.1 GCA_028290165.1 Bradyrhizobium sp.
AGGATCACGAACGGAAACACCAGCGCCATCGCCGCCAGCGACTCGACGCCGAGCCGGCCGATATAGGAGGTCTCGGCAATCACCACGCAGGTGCCGGCCGAGAGCGCGATCACGTTGGGCCAGGCAAGCCACAGCAGCGTGCGCAGGATAGGGCCGTCGAGCAGCGCATTTCTTGCCCGCGGCTCAGGCGACGGAAGCGGACGCTCCTCTTCGTCTACGGGTATTTCGGGTACTGCGATGTCGGGCAATAACCTCTCCCTCGGCCCGATCTGCTAGCCGCGCCGCGCTGCTTCCTAGCACGATCCAGCGAGATGCCATGTGCGTCAGGCGCATGGGCCGCCTGCGCAATTAGGTCGCCATCACTATGCCGTGGAACGGAAAGTTCGATCAGCCGATCGACCACACAAACGGCGGTTTTCCGCCGGCCGCCGGTCTCATGGTGACGGGGATGTTGCGGCCACAGCCGGCGCCCAGGCCTTCGAACAAGCCTTCAAGGACTTTGGCGCAGGCGGGATGATAATCGGCGACATCGGCCATCAGCTTCCACGTCACTTGCCTGATTTCGAAAACACTATCGTCGTCGCCAATCTCAGCAGCGTCGTCCTGCGCTTCAAACAACGCGCGCAGGAATTCGTCGAACTCTTTTGCGGTTCCGCGTCCCAACCCGAAAGCGCGCGCGACCTCATCGAAATACTGCATACCGATCAGCTTGCCGGCGAGGTGCAGAAGGTAGCCGGCATCTTCGGGGCCGAACAGTTGCACCATCACGGGTGCCGCGGTCCGCACATATTCCATCGCATAATTGCGATAGGCCTTTTGCTGGCGGCGAAACACCCGGAACATGAATTCCGCAGCGTCCGCGGTCCCGCGGCGCGTCACGACCGTTAGGATGAGACCGGTGAAATAGGCATGATAGAGATCGGCAACGCTGCGCCAGCGCCGCCATTTCGCTTCGTCCGCGCCGCTTGTCACCTCGGTCATCGCCACCCCAAATCCTTGCTTTCCGCAAAGCGCATGTTGCGGGTTGTCAATTTCATACGAATTTCCGGCAGACGCCGTGAACGTTGCCTGTCTTTCCGCATTGTAAGGCTGGCGTCCAAGGAGTCATCATGCGCGACAAAATTCTGCTGGCAATGTGGATTGCAGCGGCGGCGCTTCCGCTTGCCGCCTGTAACGATCCGCAGGACGCCGTTCCCGTCGAACAGACGTATGGGCCCTCCCCAACGCTGCCGCCGCCGGAACATTCCTTGATACCGACGGTCAATATCGCTCCCGCGAAGGGTTGGCCCGCCGGCGGCAAGCCTGTCACCGCCAATGGCATTACCGTCAATGCCTTCGCCACCGGGCTCGACCATCCGCGCACGGTCTATGTCTTGCCCAATGGCGACGTCCTGGTAGCCGAGACCAATGCCCCGCCGAAACCCGACGATACCAGGGGCATCAAGGGCTGGGTCACGAAACTGGTCATGAGCCGCGCCGGCGCCAGCGTGCCGAGCGCCAATCGCATCACGCTGCTGCGCGACGCGGATGGCGATGGCGTCGCCAAGACAAGGACCGTTTTTCTCGAAGGACTTAATTCGCCGTTTGGCATGGTGCTGGTCGGCGATGACTTCTATGTCGCCAATTCCGATGCGATCATGAAGTTTCCCTACCATACCGGCGATACCAGGATTACGGCTCCAGGGGTGAAGCTTACCGACCTTCCCGCCGGTACCATCAACCATCACTGGACCAAGGATCTCACCGCCAGTCCCGACGGCACAAAGCTTTACGCAACCGTCGGCTCCAATAGCAATGTCGGCGAGAACGGCATCGAGGTCGAGGCCAATCGCGCCGCAGTACTTGAAGTCGATCGTGCCACTGGGAAGTGGCGCGTGTTCGCCTCGGGCCTGCGCAATCCCAACGGGCCTTCGTGGCAGCCGCAGAGCGGCGCGCTATGGGTCGCCGTCAACGAGCGCGACGAACTCGGCAACAACCTGGTGCCGGACTACATGACCTCGGTAAAGGACGGCGCCTTCTATGGCTGGCCCTACAGCTATTTCGGCAAGCACCTCGACGACCGCGTCGATCCGCAGCGGCCCGATCTGGTGGCCAACGCGATACCGCCGGATTACGCGCTCGGCGCACATACCGCTTCGCTCGGGCTGACCTTCAACACCGGCAATCTGTTTCCGCCCGAGATGGCCAATGGTGCCTTCGTCGGCCAGCATGGTTCGTGGAACCGCAAGCCCCCCGCCGGCTATAGGGTGATCTTCGTGCCGTTTGCGAACGGCATGCCCTCGGGGCCGCCGCAGGAAGTGCTGACCGGCTTCCTCAACGACAAGGGCGAAGCGCAGGGCCGTCCGGTTGGGGTGCGGCTCGACAAACAGGGCGCGCTGCTGGTGGCCGACGACGTCGGCAACACGGTCTGGCGCGTGACGCCGTCAGCGGCGAAGTCGGCGGCGCGGTAACGCAATGACGGTTAGGCCCGAAAATGCTTGCTCAGCTTCAGGCCCTGCGCCTGATAGTTCGAGCCGATGCGCTGGCCGTACAGAGCGTCGGGCCGCGCCAGCATTTTTTCATACACCAGCCGGCCGACGATCTGGCCGTGCTCAAGGATGAACGGCACTTCGCGCGAGCGCACTTCCAGCACCGCGCGCGAGCCCTGCCCGCCGGCGCCAGCATAACCAAAACCGGGATCGAAGAAGCCGGCATAATGCACGCGGAATTCACCGACCAGGGGATCGAACGGCACCATCTCGGCGGCGTAATCCGGCGGCACCTGGACGGCCTCTTTGGAGGCGAGGATGTAAAACTCGCCGGGATCGAGGATCAGGCTGCCGTCGGACCGCGCGGATATCGCCTCCCAGAACTCATCGACCTGGTAGCCGCCGCGGCGGTAGACATCTATCACGCCGGTGTGGCGCTTGGCGCGGTAGCCG
>JAQGKJ010000115.1 GCA_028290165.1 Bradyrhizobium sp.
GATGCGCGCCAGCACGTCGGTGCCGCCGCCGGCGGCAAAGGGGACGATCATCTTGATGGCGTGATCGGGATAGTCGGCGGCTGCGGCCGGCAGCGCCATCGTGCAAATCGAGAGTGCGAAAGCGGCCATTCGAAAAGACATTTTTATGATTCTCCCCGGGAAGTCCGCGCGTCCTGGCGCTTCGCCAGAACTGCGACGGGTAATGACGGCCCGAAAACACCCGCCAGCGCGTGGGCGCGATAGAGCGGCGAGTCCTGTGGCGGCGAAAGCTCGGGCGTCCAGCTGGTCAGTTTTTCCAGGGCATAGGTATCCATCACGATGCCGCGCCAGCTGCGATCGACGCGCTCCAGCGGTTCCCTGACCGCCGTCGTCGAATCCCACAATGGGCTGGTGTTGTCGGGCTCACGCCCGACATAGAGCGCGGTGTGGCCTCTGATCAGATTCATGCCGGGGTCGCGAAAGCCGAGATACCGCTCGCGCTCGTTGATCTGCACCACCGGCACGCGGCCGTTGAAATACCAGCGCAGCATGGAATAGGTCCGGTAGTCCGTGGTCGCGATCCAGGTCGCGCCGATCTTCTGCAGTTCGGCATCTGCGCGGTCCATGACCTGTTGGTAGCCGGCTTCGCCGCCGATCGGATCAGTCCGGCCGATGAAATTCCAGGGGCTGACGACATAATAAAGAAACACCACAACGACGAAGGCGATGCCGGTAGCGACCGCCGCGTTGGCCCAGCTTGTCGTCGATCTGATCAGCCACGCGGGAAAACCTTCGCGCGGCAGCAGCGCGACGTTGATGGCGGCAGCGGCAAATCCGATCGGCCACATGAACATCGGCCAGGTATCGCCGACCCTCAGGCTCAGCGATTTCCAGAGGAAATAACCGAAGGGAACGATCACGGCGGTCGAAAGCAGAATGGCTACCGCGTCGCCGCGGCGATACCCGCGCCACGCCGTCAACGCCAGGCCCGACAGCACCACCGGCAGCAGCACGAATCCGACCAGCCCGAACTGCAGGCCAATGAAATCGCCGACGGTGCGAAGCGACAGTTCATGCGTCGCGGTGGCTCGTATTAACTGGAATTTGAACGACGCCCAGTCGTGACCGGCGTTCCAGATCAAGACCGGCAGGAACAACACGACCACGATCAGCGCCGCCGCCCACGGATAGGGATTGGCCAGCCAGCGCCGGCGCCAGTGAGGCACCAGCACGAATGCCACGACCGCCGGGATCAGCATCACGGCGGTGAATTTCGACAGCAGCGAGAGCCCCGCGAACACGCCGGCGGCGAGCCACCACCGTCCATCGCCGCTTTCGTTGAGCCGGATCAGCGCCCACACCATCGCCACCGCAAACGGAATCAGCGCCACGTCGGGCGAGACCTTGGCCATCAGCAAGCCGTAATAAAGCGCGGCCTCCGGCATCAGCACCGCGAGCACGACGGCGCGGACGTCGTGGGTCACGCGCCGGACGATATCGGCGAGCAACAGTTGCGTGACCAGCATCGCAAGGATGCCGGCAAACCTGGCGCCGAAATTAGTGTCGCCGAAGATCGCGGTACCGAGGCGGATGAACCAGGCAATCATCGGCGGATGGTCGAGGTAGGAGAGCACGTTCTCCTTCGACCAGGTCCAGTAATAGGCCTCGTCGGTGCGCAGATCGATCACGCTTGCGTAGATCAGGCGCATCGCCGTCAGCGCGGCGATCAACGCGGCAACGGCAAGCCACTGCCGAAAGGCAGAACGGTCCAGCTTGGTGCTGCTGTCGGGGGCGGCAATCGTCACGACGCTTTCTCCCCGACTCATCATCACGTGTCAACTTGAGGGGGCAAGCCTATCGAACACCCATTTTGGGGTCGTCCCTGAGGGAATTAAACTCTGCTATCGTCGATCTATACTATATGACCCTTCGATTGGATCGCATGACCGCATTTTCCCGGGAAAAGGCCGCAAAATTCATCCGCGGCGTCGGCGTCCGCCAGGTCCGCCTCGCCTGCGGGCTGGTGCTGTTTGCCTATCTGGTCAGCCATTTCCTCAACCATGCGCTCGGCAATATCTCGATGGAAGCGCTCGCCGCCGGCGTCCATTACCACAAAACGTTCTGGCAATTTCCCCCGGTGGGAGTCGTATTTTATGCCGCGGCGCTGGTCCACTCGGGCCTCGGGATCTGGGCACTTTACCAGCGCCGCGAATTTCACTGGAAGGCGATCGAGCCGCTGCAGCTGGTGCTCGGCTTGAGCATTCCGGCGCTCATCATCACCCACATTGTCGGCGTGCGGCTCGGCCAGAGCCTGTTCGGACATGAAAAGCTCTATCCGCAGCAGCTTTATGCATTCTGGATCGCGCAGCCCTTGAGGATATGGCTGATGTCCGCGGTCCTTATCGTCGCCTGGGTGCACGGCTCGATCGGTCTCTATTTCTGGCTCCGGATGAAGGCATTTTACAAACGCGCGGCGCCGTTCCTGCTTGCCGCTGCGGTGCTGATCCCGACGCTGGCCTTGCTCGGCATCTATCAGGGCGGACGAAGCGTCGCTGCCGACGAAGACGATATGGAGTGGCGGAGGACCAATCTTTCCCAACGGCAGGTCGGGACGGCAGCCGAGCAGCATGTCCTCGATGAAATCGCCGACTATTTCCTGATCGGCTATCTCGGCCTGCTCGGATTGGTCGTGCTGGCAAAAGGCGTCCGCACCCTCAACGAGCGCCGCGGCGGCATGATCAATCTGTCGTACGGCAACGGCCGGACGATTCGCGTGCCGAAGGGCCTCAGCGTCCTGGAGGCGAGCCTGCGCCATAACGTCCCGCATGCCAGCGTCTGCGGCGGCCGCGCCCGCTGCTCGACCTGCCGCATTCGCGTGATCGGAGACAGTACGTCGCTGCCGGAGCCCTCGCCGCGCGAGGCTTTTGTTCTCAACCGCGTCGGAGCATCCGACCCGTCGATCCGCCTCGCCTGCCAGCTCAGGCCCGAGACCGACCTGTCGTTCTTCCAGCTCTTCATCCCGCAGGCCGTGTCGGCGAACGCGCGCGCCTCGCAGTCGCATCGCATCGGCCAGGAGCGCTATCTGGTCAGCATGTTCGTGGACATGCGGGGCTCGACCAGACTGGCCGAAAACCAGCTGCCGTTCGACACCGTCTTCATCGTCAACCGTTTCCTGGGCGCGGTGTCCAAGGCTGTGATCGAATGCGGCGGTCAACCGAACCAGTTCGTCGGTGACGGGCAATTGGCGTTGTTCGGGCTCAGCTCGAGCCCGCAAACCGCCTGCCGCCAGGCGCTCAGGGCGGCCGCCAAGATCGCCGCCAATGTCGAGGAGCTGTATCAATTTCTCAAGCACGACCTGCGTGAACCGATCCAGTTCGGCGTCGGCATTCACGGCGGCGAAGTGATCATCGGCGACATCGGCTACCGCGACCACATGGTGTTCACCGCGCTCGGCGACGCGGTCAATGTCGCAGCGAGGCTGCAGGACATGACCAAGATCCTCGGATGCGAAGCGATCGTTTCGGAAGAGGTCCGCGCAACCGCCGGCCTGCCCGCCGACGCTCTGCCCCAGCAGGAAGTCGAGATTCGCGGGCGCACGGAGCCGATGATCGTCCGCTCCGTCACCAGCGTGAAGACATTGTCCGCGCTGGTTAACGATGTGGACGTCGTCGCGGCTTGACCGCGAGGCGACGTCGATCGTGGCGTTGCCACATCTGAACAATCATTCAGAAAATTGTTCTCGAACCAAATGCAATCTTCTCGAACCCCGTTCGATAAGAGCGCGACTGACGGGCGATGGGTAACACTGAAACGATCAACCCGCGCCTGGTGCGCACACTCAAGGAGAACGACCATGTTACGTAAACTCACTCTTGGACTTGTTGCCGCAGCTACTCTCAGCGCCATGGCGCTGGCTCCCTCGGCCGCTTCCGCGAAGCCGTGGGGCGGTGGCGGTGGAGGCTGGGGTTTCCATCATCACCACTGGGGCCACGGCATCGGCATCGGCTACATCGGTGGCGGCTACGACGGCTGCTACGTGACGCGTCCGGTGCTCACGCCGTTCGGCTATCGCATGCGCACCGTCAACGTCTGCGGATATTGATCGAACCCCTCAGGCTCTCTCGACTCGACGAGCCCCGGCCGCTTGATGCGGCCGGGGTTTTGCATTTGACGCACGTGTTGGCACGATCCACCGCCTCAGATTGTTGCGTCGCAAGTTCCTGCTCTCGGTCCGAAAGCATGATTTGACTCGGGCTTTTCCGATGCCGCTCGCCGCGACCTATTAGGGCGGGGGCCCATCGGCACGTCGCTGCGGCGATGTCCTGTCCGGCACAAAAACGGACATGCCAGGTCTGGAAATCCCCAGGATCCGGACACACGGTAACCGGTCGTTAACCTGACTTCGTAACGGCACTTCCATTTGCGCGATGTACCCATGTCCGCTGTGGAATATTCCGCTTTGTGCCGGTCGAGGACCGAATGAAGGTTAACAGAGTCTCCCTGTTGGATCTCAAATCGCCGGTTCTGCAAGGTCCGATCCGCTGGCTGGTCCTGTGGGGGGCGCTGCTCATCGCCGCGATCGCGATCGGGACCGTTGTCATGATCGGCAATTTCCGTGAGCGGGCGTTGAACAGCAGCGAACGCGAGCTGGAAAACACCGTTTTGCTGCTCGCCCGCCACTTCGATCAACAGCTCGACGATTTCACGGTCATTCAGAAAGATATTGTCGCGCAAGTCCAGCGGGCCGGAACAGACTCGCCTGACGTTTTCAGGCGACAAATGGCCACCCCTGAATGGCACGACGTCCTGAGAGCCAGGGTCGCAGGATATTCGGACGTCGCAGGCGTCAATGTGTTCGATGCAGACGGAGTGCTGATCAATTCGTCGGAAGCCTGGCCGGTTCCGCCGGTCAAAATCGCCGATCGGGCCTTCTTCAAGGCCTTCAAGTCAGGATCTGCAGTGAGACCGATTTTGGTCGAACTGGTGCATGGACGTTTCTCCGGGAGTTGGGCGACCGTCATCGCTCACAGGGTGACCGGGCCGGAGGGCGATTTCCTGGGCATCGTGACCAGAGCGATCACGCCAGCCAGCTTCGAACAATTCTTCGCATCCGTTGTGCTTGGAGAGAACGCCACTATCGCCATGTACCATCGCGACGGCACCCTGTTGGCTCGCTATCCTCATATTGAAGAAATGATCGGGCGGAATTTCCACGACGGCCCGATGCATCAACAGCTTTTGTCGAAGACGAAGCATGGAACGATGCGTCTGATCAGTCCGGTTGACGGCATCGACCGATTGGCCTCGGCTCGCGCTTTGAGCAATTTTCCAATTTCGATCATCGCGACGACCACCGAAGCGGCGGCTTTGGCAGCCTGGCAGCAGCAAACGCGATTCCTGATCGGCGGCGCGGGACTGTCCGTGCTCATCATCATCGCGATCCTGTTCCTCATTGTTCGAAAGTTGTTGCAGCAACATCAATTGGAAAAGCAGCGCCTCGACACCGCAATCGATAATATGACCCAAGGCCTGCTGCTGTTCGACGCATCGCGGCGGCTTGTCGTTAGCAACCGGCGATATATCGAGATGTTCGGTGTATCTACCGATGTGGTGAAGCCAGGCTGTACGATTCGCGAGCTGCTTCTGCATCGCAAGGAAATCGGATCGTTTGCAGGCGACGTAGACGAGTATTGCTCAACTCTGTTTCACAAAATGGCGCAAGGAAAGGTGTTTCAAACGATTTTGGACTCGGCGGACGGGGGCGCAATCCAGGTCCTGTACCGGCCGCTACCAGGCGGTGGCTGGGTAACCACGTTGGAGGACATCACGGAGCGCCGGGGCGCGGAGGAACGCATCACGCATCTGGCGCATTACGACGCGCTGACCGATTTGCCGAACCGGACGCTGTTCCATGAGAAACTCAAATGCGAGCTCGCGCGAATGAGCGAGGGCGGGCAACTCGCGGTATTCTATATCGACATCGACGAGTTCAAGAGCGTCAACGATACGCTGGGCCACCTGATCGGCGACGAACTCCTGAAATCCGTGGCCGCGAGCCTCGGTAGTTGTCTCACCGCGTCCGATTTCGTCGTCCGGCTGGGCGGCGACGAATTTGCCGTCGTTCAGACCGCAATCAAGGACCGGCAGGACGTCGTCGAACTCGTGACGCGAATCTACCGGGCGATCCGCGAGCCCTATGAGTGTCTCGGCCACCGGGTTACCACCGATGCCAGCGTCGGCATTGCGCTGGCGCCACAGCATGGCAGCGATCTGGACCAGCTATTGAAGAACGCGGATCTCGCCATGTATGCCGCCAAGGCAGCCGGACGCCGGACCTACCGCTTCTTCGATCCGGAGATGGACGCGCGCGTCAAGGCGCGCCGTGTCCTGGAGATGGATCTGCGCCAGGCGATCGCAGAGGGTGGGTTGGAGGTCCATTACCAGCCTGTCCTCAATCTGCGGGATGACAACATCACCGGCTGCGAGGCCTTGCTGCGCTGGCGGCATCCAGAGCGAGGCATGATCCCGCCATCCGAGTTCATCCCTGTTGCAGAAGAGGCCGGCCTGATCAGCGAGTTGGGCAAGTGGGTGCTTACGACGGCGTGTAAGGAGGCCGCGACATGGCCCGACAACATCAAGCTCGCGGTCAACGTCTCGCCCATCCAGTTCAAGGACGAAACCTTTGCGCTCAAGGTCGTCGCGGCACTTGCGACGTCCGGTCTTCCAGCCAGCCGGCTGGAACTGGAGATTACCGAGGCTGTCCTTATTCGCGACGATGAGGCCGCGCTCGCCATCCTCCATCAGCTTCGGGCCGCAGGCGTGCGGATTGCGCTGGACGATTTCGGCACCGGCTACTCTTCGCTCAGCTATCTGCAGCGGTTTCCGTTTGACAAGATCAAGATCGACCGTTGCTTCGTCGACACTATCGTCGAATCATCATCCATCGTGCAGGCCGTGGTAAACATCGCCGCGGCGCGCAATATCATGACGACGGCGGAAGGCGTGGAAACAGAACAGCAGCGGGATTTGCTCCGCACGCTCGGCTGCACTGAAATGCAGGGTTACCTTTTCAGCCCGGCAAGGCCAGCCGCAATCCTCAGGCAGCTGTTGTTGTCACACCGCGAGAGCCGCGGGACGGTTGACGCCGGATCTCGTGCGCTTGGATCGATAGGACGGGCGCAACGGTCGTTCCCCGTTCAATGACATCGGAACCATCGGCGTTTTTCGCTCGTTTGGCCGCCTGAAATGATCTCGAAACAGGCAAAGCTGCGAATCGCCGAACCGCAGATTCGGCACATGGCTCCGCATTCGTGAAGTTCATTCACGTAAAGGCGATTGGGATCGCAAGCCGGTCTGCACTACGATTCCTGAGCAGCTCATT
>JAQGKJ010000896.1 GCA_028290165.1 Bradyrhizobium sp.
GATTTTCGTCTATGCCACCGGCTTGATTTCGGTGTCGATGATCCTCGCGGCCGGCCTGTCGTTCCTTGGCCTCGGGACAAAGCCGCCGGAGCCGGAATGGGGCCTGATGCTCAACACCCTGCGCACCGCGATCTACATCAACCCGTGGGTGGCGGCGTTGCCCGGGGTCATGATCTTTGCGGTGTCGATCTGCTTCAACCTATTGAGCGACGGCATGCGCAGTGCCATGGATATCCGGAATTGATGCCATGAACGAGATCAGCCCCATGGTCGAACTGCTTGAGCCGATCGAGGATCGCGGCGGCGCGGCGCAGCCGCTGCTGCAGGTCAACGGCCTGACAAAGCATTTCCCGGTGCGCGGCGACCTGTTCAGCAAGCGCAAGACGGTGCGCGCGGTCGATGACGTATCGTTTGCCATCGCCAAGGGGGAAACCGTCGGGATTGTCGGCGAATCCGGCTGCGGCAAGTCGACCACCGCGCGGCTTCTGATGCACCTGATGATGCGCGACGCCGGCGATATCATCTATGACGGCATGCAGGTCGGGCGCGCGCTGTCGCTGCGCGAGCTTCGCCGCGGCATGCAGATGGTGTTTCAGGACAGCTACGCTTCCCTCAATCCGCGCCTGACGATCGAGGAATCGATCGCGTTCGGCCCAAAAGTCCACGGCATGGCAGACAGCGCTTCGCGCGCGCTGGCGCGCGAACTGCTCGGCAAGGTCGGCTTAAGGCCGGAAACCTTTGCCAACCGTTATCCGCACGAGATTTCCGGCGGTCAGCGTCAGCGTGTCAACATCGCCCGCGCGCTCGCGCTGTCGCCGCGGCTGGTGATCTTGGACGAGGCGGTGTCGGCGCTCGACAAATCGGTCGAGGCGCAGGTGCTCAATCTGCTGGTCGATCTCAAGCGCGAGTTCGGGCTGACTTATCTCTTCATCAGCCACGATCTCAACGTCGTGCGCTACATCTCGGACCGGGTTCTGGTGATGTATCTCGGCGAGGTGGTCGAGCTTGGCCCGGTGGACCGGGTGTGGGATGCGCCGGCGCATCCCTATACGAAGGCGCTGTTGGCGGCGATGCCGTCGTCCGATCCCGACAACCGCACCGAAACGCCGCCGATCTCGGGCGATCCGCCCAATCCGATCGACCCGCCCTCGGGCTGCCGGTTTCACACCCGTTGTCCGTTCGCGGAGCCGCTCTGCGCAAATGCAACGCCAAAGCTCACCGCGATCGATACACTGGGGCATCAGGCGGCGTGCTATATGGCGATCCCCGGCTCCGGGCATAGCCTCGCGCCGGCAAAGGGAGTGGACGCGGCATGACCAGACCGACAGCGAAAGAGATCAAGGCGATCGCAGACGTCGCGGGGGTACCCGTGGATACTGAAGTTGCCGCGCGAATTTCCAATTCCATTGGGCCCGCGTTCGAAGGATTTGCCGCGGTCGCCGGCACGCTGCCGTTCGATCTCGAGCCCGCCACGTTTCTCGTCGTGCAATCAGCCAACAATACGAAGAAGACTTCGAAATGAGCGCAGAACCGGCACTGCTGACGCTAACCGAGATCGCACGCGCGATCGCGCAAAAGCACTTTTCGTCGCGCGAGGTGACGCAATCCTGCCTCGACCGGATCGCGCAATGGCAGCCCCGTCTCAATGCGTTCATGGCGATCGAAGCGGACGAGGCACTGGCGGCGGCCGATGCCGCCGACGCGGCACTGGCAAAAGGCAACGCAGGCGGCCCGCTGCACGGCGTGCCGCTGGCGCACAAGGATATGTATTACGACGCCGGCAAGGTGGTCAGCTGCGGCTCGAAAATCCGGCGCGATTTCGTCGCGACGACGACGTCCACCGCCCTGCGGCGGCTGAAGGACGCCGGCACGATCCGGCTGGGCTCGCTGCAGATGGCCGAGTTCGCCTATGGCCCGACCGGCCACAACAGCCATTACGGACCGGTGCATAATCCCTTCGCGCTCGATCACATCACCGGCGGCTCGTCGTCGGGGTCGGGCTCGGCGGTCGCAGCGCGCTTGACGTTTGCGGCGCTCGGTTCGGACACCGGCGGCTCGATCCGGATGCCCGCGCATTTCTGCGGCGTCACCGGATTGAAGACCACCTATGGCCGGATCAGCCGCGCAGGCGCAATGCCGCTGTCGCAGTCGCTCGACACCGTCGGGCCGCTGGCGCGGTCGGCCGAGGATTGCGCATTGCTGCTCGGCCTGATGGCGGGCGCCGACCCGGAAGACCCGACCGCCATCGGCGGGCCGGTGCCGGATTACGCGACCGCGGTGCGCGAGCCGATCAAGGGGCTGAGCATCGGCGTGCCCAGCGCCTTCTATGTCGACGATCTCGATCCCGAGGTCGCGCGGATCCTCGATCAGACCATGACTGCCTTTAAGGATGCGGGCGCGCAGATCGTACAGGTCGAACTGCCGGACCAGCGCCAGCTCACCGCGGCATGTCAGCTGGTGCTTGCCACCGAAGCGGCCGCCTTTCACAAGCGATGGCTGATCGAGCGACCGCAGGATTACGGCCCGCAGGTCCTGATGCGGCTGCAGAACGGCCTCGCCATCCCCGGCG
>JAQGKJ010000897.1 GCA_028290165.1 Bradyrhizobium sp.
TCGCCGACGCCGAGATAGTCGAAGGCATGAAAGGCGTTCGGCCCGAGCTGGATGCCGGCGCCGATTTCGCCCAAGGCAGAAGCCTTTTCGAGCAGGATCGAGGGAATCCCTTTTTGCGCGAGCCCGAGCGCCGCCGCCAGGCCGCCGATACCGCCGCCCGCGATCAGGACCGGTCGTGCGCCCAGCGAAGCCATCAGCCCGACTTCCCGAGATGTTCGAGCGCGTCCTCGGCGCGCAGCGGCACGCGCGAGGCCTCGTTGTTGAGATCGACCAGCTGCGTCAGCAGCGCCAACAAGGTCTTGCGATCGGCGGGTTTTAACGGCTGCAGCATCCGTGCCTGCGCCCGATCGACCGATGGCATGAGATCACGCAACAGCGCCGCGCCCGATTTGGTCAGATAAAGCAGTTTTATTCGTTTGTCCCCGCGCGACGGCTTGCGCTCGACATGACGCTTGGTCTCCAGCCGCTCGATCACATTGCCGAGCGTCGAGCGGTCGAAGGCGATCACGGCCGAGAGCCGGGTCGCATCGATGCCGGGATGGGTGTGGATCGCGACCAGCGCTGCAAATTGCACCGGCGTCAGGTCGTGGGCCCGGCACTCCTCGACGAAGATCGCGACCGCGATCTGCTGCATCCGGCGGAACAGATAGCCCGGCGCGGTATAGACGGCATCCATCGTCACGGCGGCTGGCTTATTCGGCATCGGGCTGTCGCTCCGGCGCGGCATCGGCGAAGGCCTTGTTGTTCTTTGCCGCCGCTTCGGCCGTCAGGAGGCGCGGAAAGGCGTCGACGGCGACGCCAAACCGCCGCGCGTTGGCAAGCTGCGGCACCAGGCAGAGATCGGCCATGGTCAGCGCTGCACCGAAACAGAACGGACCGGGCTCGCCTGCGATCAGGGTTTCGCAGGCCGCAAGGCCTTCGCGGTTGGCCCATGCGGCCCACTCCGTCACTTTTTCTTCCGCCAGGCCGAGTTGCCGCAACCGCGCCAATACTTTGAGATTCTGCACCGGGTGGGTATCGCAGGCGAGCGCCATCGCAAAGGCGCGGACTTTTGCGCGGCGCAGCGGATCCTTTGGCAGCAGCGGCGGTTCGGGATGGATTTCTTCCAGCCATTCGATGATGGCGAGCGACTGGGTGATGACCGCGCCGGCGTCATTCTCCAGGGTCGGAACCAATCCTTGCGGATTGATCGCCAGATAGCCAGGGGCACATTGTTCGCCTTTGCGCAGATGGTGCGGCAGGTGGTCCGCGCTTAGCCCCTTTAGATTCAACGCGATTCTGACCCGGTAGGCCGCGCTGCTGCGGAAATAGCCGTGCAGCTTCATGAGGTGCCTCCCTTGAATTTTCTGGCTGGCTTTTGGTTGCCGTTATTGACGCTAGCCACATTGTAAGTATGCTGTCAATCGACAGCTACAACAAGAACCCCAAGGGAGGCTCGCCATGGAAGCCGTACAGAAGACGCCGGAACGCGAGGCGTTCTACAAGAAGATCGACGGCGAAAATCTTTCCGCGCTGTGGAACGTGATGGGCGACCTCATCACGCCCGAACCGAGAAGCGCCTGCCGGCCGCATCTTTGGAAATTCGACGCCATCCGCGACTACATGACTGAAGCCGGCCGCCTGATCACGGCCAAGGAAGCCGAGCGGCGGGTCTTGGTGCTGGAAAATCCGGGGCTGCGCGGGCAGTCGAAAATCACGACCTCCTTGTTTGCCGGCGTGCAGATGGTGATCCCCGGCGACGTCGCCCCCGCGCACCGGCACAGCCAGTCGGCTTTGCGTTTCGTGCTCGAGGGCAAGGGCTCGACCACCGCTGTCGATGGCGAGCGCACCGTGATGGAGCCCGGCGATTTTGTCATTACGCCTTCGATGACGTGGCACGACCACGCCAACGAGACTTCGGAGCCGATGTTCTGGCTTGATGGGCTCGATATTCCCATGGTGCAGTTCTTCGACGCGTCGTTTGCGGAAGGCTCGACCGAGGATCAGCAGAAGATCAGCCGTCCCGCCGGCGACAGTTTTGCCCGTTACGGCCACAACCTGCTGCCGGTTGACGAGAAGCGTAAGTCAAAGACCTCGCCGATCTTCAACTATCCCTACTCCTACACCCGCGAGGCGCTGGAACAGGCGAAGGTGCGCGACGAGTGGGACGCCTGCCACGGATTGAAACTGAAGTTCTCCAATCCCGAGACCGGCGATTTCGCGATGCCGACCATCGGCACCTTCATTCAATTGCTGCCGAAGGGATTCAAGACCGCGCGCTAACGCGCAACCGATGCCACGGTGTTTGCGGCGATCGAGGGCAAGGGACGGTCGCGGATCGGCGAGCAGACTTTCGAGTGGGGCCCCCGCGACCTGTTCGTGGTGCCGAGCTGGCAATGGGTCACCCACGAGGCCGACGCGGATTCGGTGCTGTTCAGTTTTTCGGATCGCCCGGTGCAGCAGAAGCTCGATCTGTTCCGCGAAGATCGCGGCAATGCGTGAGGGCGAACGCTAATTTTCTCGTCGTCCCGGCCTTGAGCCGGGACCCATACCGCGTGATCTATCGATAAGGCGATGTGGCAGATACCTTCCGCAAAACGAAGGCCGGTGGTTATGGGTCCCGGCTCAAGGCCGGGACGACGAGTTAC
>JAQGKJ010000017.1 GCA_028290165.1 Bradyrhizobium sp.
AAATCACGGCGGCGATCTTCTTGGCCCGATAATAAGCCGCGGTTTCCGGCACGGTGGGCGGATGCTTGTTCGGCGACTTGAAGTAGTCGGCCATCTGCGCCTGGAAATCGTCGTAGCCGTCGTCACCATGCATGCCGCAGGGCTCCTCGGCATGGGTATGGATGTCGATTGCCACGACGTCTTCGATGTTGGGCAGCTTCAATGTTGTCATTTTGGTTTCCGAAACCGGCGGCCTGATTGCACCGCCCGGCAAATTGGTTATACCATATAACAAATTTGGCAAGACGGCGGAACAAGACGCGGAACAAGACGGCCGGAACGGGAGGATAGCATGGCGCAGGCGGACGCCTTCGAGACCGATTTCTGGAAACATGCCAATTTGCGAAAAGTCTGGGACGACATCGTTCCCGGCGAGTCGCGCAAGACCATTCCCTACCGGCTTACGCGCGAGGCCATCGAGCTCTATTGCGCATCCGTCGGCGAGGATCACCCGATCTATTTCGACGAGGACTACGCCAAGACCACCCGTTATGGCGGGCTGATCGCGCCGCCGTCGATCCACATCCTGCTGATGTTCGCGTGCACGCCGGCCGACGACTGGATGCGCAGTCCGGGCACCGTCAATGCCGGGCAATCATGGAGCTATAACATCCCGGCGCGTCCCGGCGACGTCATCACGCTTCAAGCCCGCGCGCTCGACAAATTCATCAAGCGCGAACGGCTGTTCGTGGTCCACGACAATGTCTTCTTCAACCAGCATGGCGAGGTGATTTGTTCCGGCCGCGGCTGGACCATCCGGCCGCAGTGAAGCGCGAGAGAAAGGTAAATCATGACAACGACATTCGAAGATCTTGCCGACGGCGACGCCATCAAGGGTGCGAAATTCGCGGTTACCCGCGAATCCATCCGGCTGTTCTGCGACGCCTCGCTAGACTACAACCCGCTGCATCTCGACGATGATTATATGAAGGGCAATTTCGGCAAGACCAATTTCGGCGGCATCATCATGCACGGCATGAACAATTTCGGGCTGATCTCGCGGATGATCACCGACTGGGCTTATCCGCTAGGTGCCATCCACCGCCGCCTTGAAACCAAATGGGTCAAGCCGGTCCGGCCCGGCGATACCATCCAGCCCACAGGGGTCGTCAAATCGAAACAGGCCACCGCCAACTCGCGCTGGGTCCTGATCGACGTCATGGTGCGCAACCAGGCGAGCGAGAAGGTTGCCACCGGCGAGGCCATGGTCGAGTTCCCGCACTAAGGAGCGCGCGCTCACTCGGGCGGCACACCGGTGCTCCCGCGTGTCGTCAGCCTCTGGCTCGGCCGTTCAGCGAGTTGGGCGTTGGGGGTGATGACGTCGCTCGCCAGTCCAAGCCACGTCAAGACGCGAATCGTGAGCCAGGTGTTGTCGATTTCCCACCAGCGGTGACCATGGCGCGCCGAGCGCGGATCGGCATGATGGTTGTTGTGCCAGCCTTCGCCGTTGGAGATGAGGCCGACCACGATATTGTTGCGGCTGTCCTCGTCGGTCTGATAGTTCCGGTAGCCCCACAGATGCGTCACCGAATTGATCGCCCAGGTGATATGCCACACGAGAACCGTACGCACGAAGACGCCGAACATCAGGATGCCAAGTCCGGTGTGTGCGGCGCCTGCCGGCGTTTCGCCTGACAGCAAGGCCGCGGCAAACCCGGCGCCGAAGAACAGCGGCATCTGGCCGAGATTGATCCACACCAGCCAGTTATTGCGCTCGAGCGCGACGTAAAAGCGATCGCGCAGGATGTCTTTTGCATAGCGCTGGTAAATTCCAAGCCGCGACAGTTCCGGCTGATCCACCAGAATCCACCCCATATGGGCCCAGAAGAAATTGACCAGCGGGCTATGCGGGTCCGGCTGCTCGTCGGCGTATTGATGATGCCGGCGGTGGATGGCGACCCAGCGCGCCGGCGTTTCCTGCAGGCAGGACATCGCGACGATCACCATCGCGTGCTCCAGCCATTTCGGACATTTCAGGCCGCGGTGGGTGAGAAGGCGATGATAACAAAGATTGATGCCGAACAGCCCGCACAGATGCGTGCCGAGCACGGCGACGATGAGGCCGCTCCAGCTGAAATAGCCGGGCAAAAAGGCCAGCACCGCCGCGGCATGGTAGGCGCCGATCGCAAGCATATAGGGCCAATTGAGCTGAAACGGCCTGACGCCCGCGGGCAGCATCAGTGACGCATTCGCTGCGAGCGGAACCGGAGCATCCGCGACGGGCAGTACCGGGGTCTTTATGGTTGGCGGGTGAACTTTCGTCATAGCGAGGTCGGGGTTCCAGTCTCTGCGCCAGGATGTAAGTCGTGGGCCGAACAGACAGATGTCTGATACACGATCCGAGCGTGTAGCGGTGCAAACCTTTTTTGTGAACGGAGCGGAATCGGCGCCATAGCGGGAGCTGCGCCCGACGCGCGGCGTCTCGGTTTGGATTGACATTCGACCGCCCGATGGCTTAGAAACCGCGCGTCCCGGGCGGCCTGGCCGCCTTCGGGATCAAGCCCGTTTTGTCA
>JAQGKJ010000096.1 GCA_028290165.1 Bradyrhizobium sp.
AAAACTCTCCGCCGACAGTTTTTTGAGACGGTCCTGCAATTCGGGCTGGTGCAGCGCTTCGTTGACGTCGGCGTTGATCTTGTCGGTAATGCTTTTCGGCGTTCCCGGTGGCGCCACGATCGCATACCACGCCACCGCCTCGAAGCCGGGCAGTGTTTCTGCCATTGTCGGCACATCGGGGAGCGACGCCAGGCGCTGGGTTGAAGCGACTGCGAGCAGCTTGAGGTTGCCGGCCTCGACCAGCGGCAGAGAACTGCCGAGATTGTCGAACATCAAGTCGACGTCGCCGGCGAGCAGGCCCTGCAGCGCCGGCGCCGACCCCCGATAGGGAATGAAACGCAGTTTTACTTTTGTCATGACCTGGAAAAGCTCGGCGGTGAGATGGGAGGTAGTGCCGTTGCCTTGCGTCGCCGACGTCACCTTGTCCGGGTTCTTCTGCAGGTATTCGATGAGTTCGGAGACGCTTGTTGCCTTGATGTTCTTTGGATTGACGATCAGTGCGTTCGGCACATGGGCCATGACAATGACCGGTTCGAATTTCGCGGGATCGAAACCCAGCTTCGGATAAAGATTCTGGTTGATCACCAGTGGCGGCGGCGGTGACGACAGCAAGGTGTAGCCGTCGGGCGCGGAATGATAGGCAGCTTCCGCGCCGATGTTTCCCCCGGCGCCGGTGCGGTTGTCGATGATGACCGGCTGGCCCCACTTGCGCGACAGCCAGTCTCCGACCAACCGCGGAACCCCATCGGCAGTGCCGCCGGCCGCAAAGGGCACGATGATTTTCACCGGACGGTCCGGATAGTCCTCGGCACGCGCCGGACCGGCAGGCAATGCGAAAAACACGAATAACAACCCCAGCGCCGCTACGCATCGCCGGACAAGAACAAAAGGCTGGGTGTACGCGTTGCGCATCTGATGCCTCCCCGATCTACCGGCGGTTTCGACCGCACTTGATGGCAAAGTGCCTTGGACTGTGTGAGGATGCAACGCCATCGCCAACCTGTTCACCCATCATAATCATAAGGAATTGATGATGACGCAGTCCCGCCCCACTGTCGCGATCGTCGGAGGCGGAATCGGCGGCCTGTTCGCGGCCAACGCGCTGGCCGCAGCGGGAATCCCGGTGTCGGTGTACGAACAGGCGCCGGCAATCGGCGAGATCGGGGCCGGCGTGTTCCTGACCCCCAACAGCGTGCGGCATCTGCGGCGCATCGGCTTGGCAGCGGAAGTAGAGAGGTGGGGCGCCCGCGTCGGTCATGATTCCCGCTATTTCCGCCATGACGGCGCGCCGATTGCACCGGTGCAGGTCACCGACTCCTCGGGCTGGAATGCGACGTTCGGAATGCATCGCGCCGATCTGGTCGAGATGCTGGCCAATGCCCTGCCCGCAGGCACCGTGCATGCCGGACACCGGTGCTGCGGCTTCGAACAAGACGACAACAAGGCCCGGGTGTACTTTGCGAACGGCGCCTCGGTCGAGACCGACATCGTCATCGCCGCCGACGGCATCCACTCCGAACTTCGGCCCTATGTCCATGCTTCGTCGCAGCCGGTGTTTTCAGGCTCGGTTGCCTATCGGGGACTGGTGCGGCATGAGCACGTGCCGGATTGGCCGACCGACCGCTGGCAGATGTGGCTCGGCAAGGGCCGGCACTTTCTCGCCTTTCCGGTGCGCGCCGGAAGACTGATCAACTATGTGGGATTCGTGCCGACCGACGAGCAGATGAAGGAATCCTGGTCGGCTCCCGGAGATCCCGAAGTTCTCAGGCAGGCCTTTGCCGGCTGGGATCCGCGCATCCATCACCTGCTTGGGGAAGTCGAGGTGACGTTCCGATGGGCGCTCTACGATCGCGAGCCGCTGCCGAACTGGACCAAACAAAGGCTGAGCCTGCTCGGCGATGCCGCCCATCCGATGTTGCCGCATCTCGGCCAGGGCGCCAATCAATCGATCGAAGACGGCATGGCGCTGGCGACGATCCTGGCGGGGGCCGACCGGACCACGGCGCCACGCGCTTTGCTCGCCTACGAGCGGCTGCGCCGCGAGCGCGTGGCGCAGGTCCAGCGCGGCGCGCGCGAGAACGGGCTGCGCTATGATTCCGCCTATTCCGATCTCGGTGTCAGGGACGCCGAGATCACCGCGCACGCCGCATTCCGCAAGCGGCTCTACGATCACGACGTGGTGCCGGACGCGCAAGCCGCGGCGGCAGCGCTGGCGTAAGAACGACCATCGTCCAAATAAATAAAGGAGCAAACGTGAAAGTTTTTATCACTGGCGCAACGGGATATATTGGCGGCTCGCTGGCGGCCAAACTGGTCGCGGCCGGCCATCACGTGCTGGGCCTGATCAGGCAGCAGGACAAGGCCGCGCAGTTGAAGGCCCGCGGAATCGAGCCGGTGCTCGGCATGCTGGCCGATCTGTCGGTCGTGACCAATGCCGCGCGCGGCGCAGATGCCGTGGTCAATGCCGCCAGTTCCGACGATTCATTCGTCGCCGAGGCGATCATCGAAGCGCTCGCAGGGTCCGGCAAGGCCCTGCTCCACACCAGCGGTTCGAGCGTGGTCGCCGATCGCGGCGCCGGCGAGTATAGCGAATTGGTGTTCAACGAAGACAGTCCGTTCGAACCGTTGCCGGAGCGCCTGTTGCGGGTCGCGATCGAACGCAAGGTTTTGCTGGCGGCGCAACGCAACGTCCGCAGCGTCGTCATCCGTCCCACTTTGATCTACGGACGTGGCCACGGCCTCAACCCGAACAGCGTGCAGCTGCCGCAGCTGGTCGAATTGGCAAAACAACACGGCGTGGCGCGGCATGTCGGCCGCGGGCTCAACGTCTGGTCTCACGTTCACATTGACGACGTTGTCGATCTCTACATGCTCGCGTTGGAAAAAGCGCCTGCGGCATCGGTGTTCTTCGCCGAGAACGGTGAGGCTTCCTGGAAATCCATGGCCTCGTCGATCGGGAAAATCCTGGGGTACGGCGCCGAGACCAGGGACTGGCCGGTGGAGGACGCGCTGCGCGCATGGGGCGCAGGCGCCATTACCAGCTACGGCTCCAACAGCCGCGTCAACGCATTGAAGGCGCGCAAGATGCTCGGATGGAATCCGTCGGGGCCGCCACTTATCCAGGAAATCGAGCACGGCTGTTATCGCGAGGATTTTGGCGGCAATAAAGGATAATGCTATCGCCTCGCAGCGGCTTAAACGCCGGCGGCCGGCAGGCTGGCGGCGGCAATGGCGAAGATTTGGGCGAACCGGCGTCCGATCCGGGACGAAGCCGAGCGCAAAAATGAATTCACCTGTCGCATATCGCCAATTCCCTGCGCACCGGCGCAAAACAACGTTTCCGCGAAGAGAGGCGCTTCTTTGAAAATGGTCCCGCCCGGGCGGGGTGTCGAGGCGCTGCAAAAATAGCAACGTGTCCATCGTCGAAGCGGCGATTCACAGCGGATTTATTGTCGCGATCCAACCTGCGGCGGCCGAAATCTTCTACCGTTAT
>JAQGKJ010000112.1 GCA_028290165.1 Bradyrhizobium sp.
TCCCATTGATCGTCCCGAAGGGCGTAGCGGCGCATCTGTCAGCTCCGAATCAGCTGACCGCCTATGAATCACACGATAATCTGCTTGGGAATCCTCTAATTGAGGACAGGCTCTAGATCGTCATTGCGAGGAGCGAAGCGACGAAGCAATCCATCTTAACTCTTGCCCTGGCTTGGGATTGCTTCGCGGAGCCTGTCATCGGGCGCGCATTCGCGCGACCCGTTGGCTCGCAATGACGATCTAGAAATCCGAGGAGGCGACGATGCAATATCTGACAGCGGCGGTGGTGGCCATGGCGGTATTCGCAAGCCACGCTAGGGCGGCGGACGAGAAGATGACGATCGCCGTCTTCACCAAGAACAACACCAATCCGGCCTATGAGGCGTTCCGCATCGCGGCCGATCAGGTGGCGCGCTCGGCGGGCGCCCGGATCGTACATTACGTTCCGAACAAGCCGGACAATGTCGACGAACAGAAAGCCATGGTGGAACAGGCCCTTAAGGACAGACCCGACGCCGTCGTCTTTATCCCGGTCGACGACGTCGCGATGATCGACTCCGTGAAGAAGATCAATAAAGCAAAAATTCCGATCGTGCTTGCGTCCAATCCCCTGCCCGGCAGTTTTGTCACCTTTGTCGGCGCCGACGATTACGAGATCGCATACCGGCAAGCGCGGTATCTGTTCGACAAGCTCGGCGGCAAGGGCAAGATCGTCGTCATCGAGGGTATCCCGGTCGCGCCCACCAATCGCGAACGCGTCCGCGGCTACAAGCGCGCCTTCTCCGAATTTCCCGGCATTGAGGTTCTTGCCACAGGCGTCGGCAACTACCAGCAGCCCGACGCCAAACGCGTGATGGAGAAATTCCTGAAGGATTACCCGCAGATCGACGCCGTGCTTTCGGCCAATGACGGGATGGCGCTCGGTGCACTGGAAGCTCTGAAGGAAGCAAACCGGACCTCTGTCGTGGTCGGCATCAACGGCATTCTTCCGGCCGTAAAACTGATCGAGAGCGGGGTGATCCTGGCTTCCGTCGATTTCAACATGTTCAAGATCGGCTGCACCGCGACGCGCGCGGCGGTACGCCACCTCAAGGGCGAGCCGCTGCCGGAAAAGATCATGTTGCCGGCCGAGATCATCGACAAGACCAACTACAGGGCATGGCTGGTTCCGGTCGACCAGCAGACCTGCCCCGAGTGGAACGAAGTGATCAAGTGAAAGATCGGATCGCACTCTCACTGGCATAGCATTTCCAACTTTTACGAGAACTTTTCCTCATTCGGGCGACTGAGTAAGACCTGCTGACCCAAGCAGGCCTGCCGAGGCACGCCCCTGCTTTCGCCCAATGCAAATGCAGAACAACCCCGTGTGAAGTCGATCCGCTCCGCTTTCTGATAAGCGTTCCGGACACGTCCATCTCATTGCCGGGTCAGCAAAGCAAACATCCAAACCGGAAGATGTCCTCGACAAGGAAATTCAACCAGATCGTACGGTCCGGGCCATCGGAACCCTGCGACGTCCGTTTTGTGCGAAGCCATTCGAGGATGGACGGCGGCGTTGAGCGGTTAAGAACTCTGCTCTCGCTCACGCCGACAGACAGCGGCAATTCGTCAAGCGCGAGGAATGATCATGCTGAAGCTCAAGATCAACGGCCAGGAACAAGACTGGGACGGCGACCCGGACCTGTCATTACTCTGGTTTCTCCGTGACGAGATCGGATTGACCGGCACGAAATTCGGCTGCGGCCAGGCGCTTTGCGGTACGTGCACCGTGATCGTGGATAAGCAAGGTGTGCGCGCCTGCATCACTTCGGTTTCCGACGTGGTCGGCCGCGAGGTCACGACCATCGAAGGGCTTCACCCCACCGGAGATCACGCCGTTCAGAAGGCCTGGCGCCAGATGAATGTACCGCAATGCGGCTATTGCCAGGCTGGCCAGATCATGCAGGCCGCAGCACTCCTCATGGACAATCCAAAACCCTCCCACGGTCAGATACGCGAGGCAATGTCGGGCAACATTTGCCGTTGCGGCTGCTACCAGCGCATCGAAAACGCGGTCCATCTCGCTTCGACGGGGGTCTGATCATGAACATCATCACAAATCCCGACAAATTTCGCGGCATTGCGGGACGCATCAAAGTCGAAAAAATCTCCCGCCGCAGCGTTTTGAGAGGCCTCGGCATCGCGGGCGGGCTGGTGCTGGCCGCGCCGATAACGTCACGCCCGGCGTTTGCGGTTTATCAAACCGGTGCTGAAAAAATGCCGCACGGCACCGTGGTCGACCCGCGCGTCTTCGTTGCCATCGCTCGCGATGGAACCGTTACGATCATGGCGCACCGTGCCGAGATGGGAACAGGTGTCCGGACCAGCCTGCCCTTGATCGTGGCCGAGGAGATGGAGGCCGATTGGTCGCGGGTGAAGGTGCAGCAGGCGCCCGGAGACGAGGTCAAATTCGGCAATCAGGATACCGATGGTTCGCGAAGCACCCGGCACTATTTGATGCCGATGCGCCAGATCGGCGCATCGGCGCGCACCATGCTCGAGGCCGCAGCGGCCAAACGATGGGGCGTGCCGGTCATCGAGGTCAAGGCTGACAACCATGAGGTGGTTCATTCCGCAAGCGGTCGCCGTATTGGGTTCGGCGATTTGGCCGCGGATGCCGCCAGGGAATCGGTCCCAGCCGTCGAAGGCTTGAAGTTAAAAGAGGCGAAAGACTTCCGCTATCTTGGCAAAGGCGAGGTCAGCATTGTCGACCTTCGCGACATTACGGTCGGCACCGCGCATTACGGCAGCGACACCCGCCTCCCCGGCATGAAATATGCCGTGATCGCGCGGCCGCCGGTGACGGGCGGCAGACTGGTGTCGTTCGATTCAAGCGAAGCGATGAAGGTGTCCGGCGTCGAGAAGGTCATGGAGGTGCAGGGGTGGCCGTGGCCATCCAAGTTCCAGCCGCTCGGCGGCGTCGCGGTGATCGCGCGCAACACCGGCGCGGCGATCAAGGGACGTGACGCGCTGAAAATCGTCTGGAACGACGGGGCCAACGGCAACTACGACTCGGCCGCCTATCGGAACGAACTGGAGGACGCCGCGCGCAAGCCGGGCCTGGTCGTGCGCAAGGAGGGCGACGTGGAGTCCGCCCTGAAAAGCGCCGACAAGGTCATTGTCGGCGAATACTACCTGCCCCACCTCGCGCATGTGAGTATGGAGCCACCCGTCGCGGTCGCCAACGTCAAAGACGGCAAGGCTGAGATCTGGGCACCCGTGCAAAGTGCCGGCGGGACGCGGGAAGACGTCGCCAAGACCCTCGGTATCCCCGAGCAGAACGTGACCGTCAACGTCACGCTGCTCGGCGGTGGATTCGGGCGCAAATCGAAGTGCGATTTTGCGCTGGAGGCGGCGTTGCTTTCAAAGGCGATCGGGGCGCCGGTGAAGGTGCAATGGACGCGGGAAGACGACGTTCGCCACGACTTCCTCCACACTGTCTCGGTGGAGCGAATCGAGGCTGGTCTCGATAAGAGCGGCAAGGTCGTCGCATGGCGGCACCGCAGTGTGGCACCAAGCATCGACTCGACGTTTTCGGCCGGCACGGTACATGAGGCATCTTTCGAACTCGGCATGGGGCTTATCGACATGCCGTTCCAGATTACCAACATTCAATGCGAGAATCCGGAAGCCGCCGCTCATACCCGCATCGGCTGGTTCCGCTCGGTGTCGAATATCCCACGCGCTTTTGCAGTCCAATCGATGGTCGGTGAACTCGCGCATGCTACCGGACGCGATCAAAAGGATATGCTGCT
Organism: Bradyrhizobium sp.; assembly: GCA_028290165.1. Next base: position 3,795 of record JAQGKJ010000112.1, read on the forward strand.
TGAGCTCATCGGCTCTCCGCGCATCGTCAAACTCGATTCCGTGAAGGACCCGTGGAACTATGGCGAGCCGTTCGACAGCTATCCGATCGATACCGCACGTCTGCGTCGCGTCGTTGAAGTCGTCGCGGACAAAGGTGGCTGGGGACGGTCGGTACCGAAGGGACACGGCCTTGGCATTGCCGCCCATCGCAGCTTCGTCAGCTATATCGCGACCATGGTCGAGGTCTCCGTCGGCGATAAAGGCAAGCTCACGGTCCATCAGGTGGATACCGCGATCGACTGCGGTACCTTCGTCAATCCCGAAAGGATCCAGTCTCAAATCGAAGGTGCCGCGATCATGGGACTGAGCCTTGCCAAGTATGGCGAAATCAACTTCAAGAAGGGCAAGGTACAACAGGGCAATTTCGACGACTTCCCTGTGGTCAGGATCGACGAGGCCCCGCTGGTGACCAACGTGCACATCGTGCCTGCCGACGCCGATACGCCCCCCAGCGGCGTCGGGGAGCCGGGCGTACCTCCCTTTGCCCCCGCGCTGGTCAACGCCATTTTCGCCGCGACGGGCAAACGCATCCGCGCGCTCCCGATCGGCAAGCAACTTGAGACCTGAAAGCTTTACGGCGCGTCGACTTCAGAAGGTCGCCTTCAGGCCCGCGTAGAAGGCGCGCGGCCGCGCCGGACTGACTGACCGGGAATCGGTGAACGGCGCGCCGCCGTTGGCGAAATTGGGGACAGCGGCGGTGTCGAAGAATGTGCCGTAGGTCGCATAGCGGTTATCGAAGACATTGTCCGCACGCGCGTAGAGCTGGAATGTCTTGTTGATCTGATAAGACGCATGCAGGTTGAAGACCGTATAAGAAGGCAGCCGCTGCGCCTGATTTGATTCGTCACCGACAAAGTATTGACTGCCGACGAATATCGCGTCTCCGCCAATCTTGAACGCGTCGGTGATCGAATAGTCGATGCCGGCCTTGATCCGGTTGCGCGGGATTGCGGGGATTCGATTGCCCGGCGAAATCTGGACATTGCCGTTGACGGCAAAGGGGCTATTGGAGCCAACCTGGAGCGCGTCAAGAAATCGCGCGTCCACCAGGGCATAGCTGGCGTAGAGCTGAAAGGTGCTCGACCTCAGCGTGACTTCGGATTCGATGCCCTGGCGGCGGGTCGAACCCACGTTCTGGAAATAGCCGAACCCCTGCAAGACCGGACTTGGAATGGCGAGGATATCGTCGGTGTTGTCGGCCCGGAATACGCCGAGCTTCCATCCGAGCGTCCCGATGTTCAGTTCTTTGCTGCCGCGCAGGCCAGCTTCCACGGTGCGGGATACCACCTGTTTCAACGGCGGATCGGAGACCAGGAATGCCGCGATGATGCAGGGACGCGCCGGATCGGCGCAGCCCAGTTCCAGCGGGGTCGGTGCGCGGTCGGCTTCCGAATAGCCGGCATAGGCCGTCAATCCCGGAATGATCTTATAGGTGCCGCCAATGATCGGATTGAAGCGGTTGAACGTCTCATTGCCATTGAGGGCGCTGCCGATCTGATCCTCGAGCGCGATGCTTGCGATGTTAAACCGCCCGCCGCCGGTGATCGAGAAGGCATTCGTGACATCGAACGTGTCGAGGACATAAAGCCCGCTGTACTGATTGGTGGTGCGAAGCGCGACCGGGCCGATCGAAACAGGATTGCCGGATTGACCGAGGAATATGCCGCTGCCGCTGACGACAAAGTCCGGACCAATCGTACCCAGTTCCGCGCTAGCCGAGAAACGAGTAACGCTGGAGTCGAAAGTTCCGCCGAGCACGAACTTGTTGTCATGACCGAACACCTGATCGGAGTTGGTGGCCTGCAATGAGACCCCCGTCGTCGTCGAGTGGGTGGTCGTTCGATCCCGCTCGCCCAGCACGGCACCTGGATCGAAGGGATTGGCGAGCTGGGTCCCATTCAAACCATTTGCCGGCGTGCTGGCGTCGCCAAAGCAAAGCAAGGTCGGATCGGCGGCACAGGGCCGAGTACCGGTCGGGTTGCCATCCAGGATCTTCTGGTCGAAGATGCGCACATGCGCCGAGCCATCAAGGGTCCAGGCCGGCGTGACCTCCATCTTACCTGTAAGGTTGACATAGCCAACGCGGTTGGCTGTGGTTTGCGGCGTGGTATAGGTCGCGCCATAATATCGTTGAAGCAATTCGACTGGCACCGTCGCAGGCGCGCCAAAATTGTTGTCGGCCGCGCCCATGTTGAGATGAAATTCGCTGGTATCGTTCCTGGTGCCGACATCGCCGTAGAAGCGGCGAACATTCGAAGCTGAAAAGTTTCGAAACCCGTCGTCATGCAGTCCTTCGAGCGCGCCGTAGACCGCAAATTTGTCGACCTCTTTTCCCCACTGCGCTGAACTCTGGATGCGCCCGAAAGAGCCGCCCATCGTGTCGATATCGGCGCCGTGATAGTTGAAGCCGTCCTTCATTCGCAAATCGATGGCCCCGCCCAGCGCATTGAGCCCGAAGGCAGGATTGTTGGTCACCACCGTGACTGATTTTATCGCGGCGGTCGGAATGAGATCCCAGTTGACGGTGTCGCCGAACGCTTCATTGATGCGCACCCCGTTCTGGTAAACTGCAAGTCCCTGGGGCGTGCCCGCCACGGGAGACGCCACGAAGCCGCGAAATTGCACGTCCGGCTGGAATGGATTGCCCGTCACCTCGTTGACGACGATGCCCGGAACGTACTGCCGCAGAGCATCCGAGATATTCGGCGACTGGACACGGTCAATCTGGTTTGCGTCGACGACGTTGACGCTTGCCGGCACCTTGTCGATGTCTATGCCGGAACCCGATACGGGGGTGGTCGGGTACACCACGGGCGTGGGCGCTGCCCTAACGGTGCGAGGCGCATTGCGGGCGCGGCCGGGCTTGGCGGTTGGCGCCGTTCGGGAGACCACGATGGGAGGCAGGGTCTGAACATTTCCGGACGCGCTTTGGGCATGAGCACATTCAATCCCAGGAAACAGGCCCACCAATACCGGCACAATAATTACGACACGCGCGCCCATCGGCCTCATTCCATTGCGCCGGCTGTTTTGCCCTGCGCCGGTTAGGCGTGGATGTTATAACGTAACATCGGTTCTCCTGATATGTCGAGCAACGTCATATCTCGGTCGACTGATCTGCGCAAAGGCGCGCGACGGCAAGGCCGTTTTTGCTGCTTCGATGTTCGCAATATCAAACAAATTCGATCTTTGCGCCGCGATGCAGCACGTATTGTTCGCCGCGACGAAAAAAAATTTGGCCCACGCAACGCGGCTCTCGTCTTTTCTCAGTCAGCAGCTTGCTCGATAGAAAATTCGACACATTTGAATCGCGAGCCTTGACGTTCGACGCGAGCGTGCAATGCTCCGGCAGCAAAGACGGATGCTGATCCGCGTTCTCGCGGCCCCACGATGCGCCCGAACGGGCAGCTGGCGAGAAGTTCCGACGCAACGAAGGAACCTGAAACAAAAACAAACAGACCCAAGCACGATCTTGGTGGGAGGTGACAGATGAAGACCCGCGCCGCTGTCGCGTTCGAAGCAAAAAAGCCGCTTGAAATCGTCGAACTTGACCTGGAAGGCCCAAAGGCCGGTGAGGTGCTGGTCGAAATCAAGGCGACCGGCATCTGCCACACCGACGCCTATACGCTCGACGGCTTCGACAGCGAAGGAATCTTCCCTTCTATCCTCGGTCACGAGGGTGCCGGGATTGTCCGTGAGGTGGGAGCCGGCGTCACCTCGGTAAAGCCTGGCGATCACGTGATCCCGCTTTACACGCCCGAATGCCGCCAGTGCAAAAGCTGCCTCAGCCAAAAAACCAATCTCTGCACCGCCATCCGCGCGACGCAGGGCAAGGGGCTGATGCCCGACGGCACATCCCGCTTCAGTCACAAAGGAAAGCCCATCTTCCACTATATGGGTTGCTCGACCTTCTCGAACTTTACCGTGCTGCCTGAAATCGCCGTCGCCAAGATTCGCGAGGACGCGCCGTTCGACAAGAGTTGCTACATCGGTTGCGGCGTGACGACCGGCGTCGGCGCCGTGGTCAACACCGCCAAGGTCACGCCGGGCTCCAATGTGGTCGTGTTCGGACTTGGCGGTATCGGGCTCAACGTCATTCAGGGCGCGAAGATGGTGGGCGCCGACAAGATCGTCGGGGTCGACCTCAACGATGCCAAGGAAAACTGGGGTCGCCGCTTCGGCATGACGCACTTCGTCAACCCGTCCAAGGTCGACGGCGATATCGTCCAGCATCTGGTCGCACTGACCGACGGCGGCGCCGACTACACCTTCGACTGCACGGGTAACACCACCGTGATGCGCCAGGCGCTCGAGGCGTGCCACCGCGGCTGGGGCGTGTCGGTGATCATCGGCGTGGCCGAAGCCGGAAAGGAGATTTCAACCCGGCCGTTCCAACTGGTGACCGGGCGGGTCTGGAAAGGTTCGGCGTTCGGTGGCGCACGCGGCCGTACCGACGTGCCGAAAATCGTCGACTGGTACATGAACGGCAAGATCCAGATCGATCCGATGATCACGCACGTCCTCAAGCTGGAGGAGATCAACAGGGGGTTCGACCTGATGCACGAAGGCAAGTCGATCCGTTCGGTCGTCGTGTTCTAAATCAAGAAGCGTCAAACAAAGGAGGATAGCCCATGACTGTTCATATCCACCCATCGGTTGACAACGGAATAAAACAGGGTTCGGGCACCTTTGCCGGCGGAACGCTTGTCTGCAAATGCGAGGACAAGCCGGTCAAGGTCGGCATCAAAGGCGACGTCGCCCACAACCACGCCTGTGGCTGCACCAAATGCTGGAAGCCGGAGGACGCGACCTTTTCAGTGGTGGCCGTCGTGCCGCGTGACAACGTGACGATTCTCGAAAACGGCGACAAGCTTCGCGTGATCGATGCGTCAGCGGCGATTCAGCGGCATGCCTGCCGGGTCTGCGGCACGCATATGTTCGGCCGCATCGAGAACAAGGCGCACCCGTTCTACGGTCTGGACTTCATTCATCCCGAACTGTTTACGGAAGGCGGTTGGGCGGCGCCGGGATTCGCGGCATTTGCCTCTTCAGTGATCGAATCCGGCGTCGATCCGTCGGAGATGCCGGCGATCAGGTCGCGCCTCAAGGAACTCGGGCTCGAACCTTACGATTGTCTGTCGCCGGCCCTGATGGATCACATCGCCACGCACGTGGCGAAATCGAGGCCCAAGGCGGCCTGACCCCGCTATCCCGGCTCGGTCGGTGACGATGCATCGACCGAGCCGTGATCGGTCGCTCTTGCAATCCCGTCGCTCTGCGGCGCTGGAGCCGTGAATCATGACGGTCGAAACCATTTCGCTCAATCGATCGCACGGCGGCATGCAGGGCGTTTACAAGCATGCCAGCCGCGAGACCGGGACGAGCATGACCTTTTCGCTCTATGTCCCGCCTCATCAGGGCGACCCCAGGCTGCCGGTGGTCTGGTATCTATCGGGCCTGACCTGCACCCATGCCAATGTCACGGAAAAGGGCGAGTATCGGAAGGCATGCGCCGAGTTGGGCCTGATCTTTGTGGCACCGGACACCAGCCCGCGCGGCGAAGACGTGCCCGGCGATCCCGCGGGCGTCTACGATTTCGGGCTCGGCGCCGGCTTTTATGTCGATGCGACGCAGCCACCGTATGCGCAAAACTACCGCATGTGGAGCTACGTGACCAAGGAACTTCCAGAGTTCGTCGCCGCCCATTTCCCGGTCGATCTCAAACGGCAATCGCTCCTCGGGCATTCGATGGGCGGCCACGGCGCGCTAACGATCGCACTCACTTATCCCGATCGCTACCGCGCCGCCACGGCATTTTCGCCGATTGCAGCACCCTCACAGGTTCCCTGGGGCATCAAGGCGCTGACCGGCTATCTCGGCGACGACCGCAAAGCATGGCGCCAGCATGATGCCGTCGCACTGATCGAGGACGGCGCCAGATTTTCAGATTTCCTGGTCGATGTCGGCGATACCGATCCGTTCCTGACGGAACAGCTTCGTCCGGAATTGCTGAAACGTGCATGCGCGAAAGCGGGCATTCCCCTCAACCTCCGTCTCCAGGAAGGTTATGACCACAGCTACTACTTCGTTTCGACCTTCATGGCCGATCACCTGCGCTGGCACGCCGCGCGGCTCAAAGCATAGGCCCGGTCAGCATCTCATTGCGGTACGCCGTAGTTGGGCGCGAGCAGCCGGTTTCGCAGCAGATAGCTCGCGGTGCGCGACCAGGATTCATCGGTGTTGCCGCGAAAGTCGGCGCTCATGGACGTAATGACGCGTCCGGTATGCGCATCCCGCAGGTAGATATTCATATTGAGAATGAGGGCCGAGACCTTTTGAACCAGACCGGTGACGGCGAGATCGGCACCAAGCTGATGCGCGTATTGCACGTCGCAGCCGCCGCACGCTTGCAAGTTATTGGCGTGCGCCGCAGCATTGACAGGTGTGATGTCGAGGACGACAAATTTTCCGGCGTCCGCCAGCGCCTTGCGCACCTGTTCGGTGACGTCCTTCAGCCGCCGTTGCTCGTCTGCCCGCGGTCCGTTCATTTCGCCCTGCAGGCTGGTATCGAGCAGTTCGAAGTCGAATATTGCGGCCTTGGGTGGGTCGGCATGCGCCGGCGACGAAACCAGCAGCATCAACACAAGGACAAAACCAGGAATTCGCATGATCGTGATCCCCGACTTCACGGCGGCGCAACACCAACGCCGGGCGCACAGAACGGTTCGGCCATGTTTCAAACCCGAACGGTTTCTATCGTCGGTCGCAGGGAGCCTTGAGGAGAAAACATGATCCGACTGGTTGTCGGCGCAATCGTCGGCCTGTGCGCGTTGGTCAGCACCGCGCTGGCGGCCGACCCTGTCGAGATCGGCATCGGCTATATCCGCCGCGCCGGCGTCAAGCCGACACTGTCGTTGGTGGAGCAGCCGGCCGAGAACGACGGCGTCGACGGCGCTCGCCTCGCGATCGAGGATAACAACACCACCGGCAAATTCCTGAACCAACACTTCACCCTGGATGAGGTGCGGCTGAAAGATGGCGATGACGTCGCCAAAGCGGCAATGGCGCTCGCCGACCGTGACGGCTTCATCATTGCCGATCTTCCCGCCGACGCGCTGCTGAAAGCCGCCGATGCGCTCCGCGATCGCGGAGCCGTATTGCTCAATGCGGGCGCGATCGACGATCGCCTGCGTGAGGACGATTGCCGGCAAAACGTGATCCACGTCGCACCGACGCGTTCAATGCTGGCGGACGCTCTCGCCCAATATCTGGTCTGGAAGCAATGGAAGCGCTGGATGCTGATGGTCGGGTCCCATGAGGAAGACAGGCTTTATGCGGAAGCGCTGCGGCGAGCGGCTGCGCGCTTTGGCGCCAAAATCGTCCAGGAGCGGGTATTCGAGGATACCGGCGGCGCGCGCCGCACCGACAGCGGGGTGACGCTGATCCAGCGTCAGATGCCGGTATTCACCCAGCAGGCGCCCACTTACGACATCCTTGTCGCCTCCGATGAGAGCGAGGTTTTTGCGGCCTATTTGCCCTATCGCACCTGGGATCCGCGGCCGGTCGCGGGATCCGCCGGCCTTGTGCCGAAAAGCTGGGACGCCGCGCAGGACCAGTGGGGCGCAGTGCAGATCCAGAACCGGTTTGTAAAACTCAATTCGCGACGCATGACGGCGCTGGACATGCAGGCCTGGACCGCGGCGCGCATGATTGGCGAAGCGGTATCGCGGGTGAATTCAGGCGATCGCAAGACCATCCTCGATTTTCTCAAGGGGCCGGATTTTTCCATCGCGGCGTTCAAGGGCCAGCGGCTTACGCTTCGGACCTGGAACCTGCAGCTTCGCCAGCCGATCTTGCTGGTGGATGGCCGTATGGTGGTTTCGGTGTCGCCGCAAGAAGGATTCTTGCATCAGACCTCGGAACTCGACACGCTCGGCGTCGATCAACCCGAGACCAGATGCAAGCTGCGCTGAACGGTGATGGAGATCTCGCGCATGTGGCGTCATTACGTGATTTGCGGAATTGCCGTCTGGCTGGCGAGCGCCCTGCCCGCCGGCGCCTTCATTGCCTATGTGTCGAATGAAAAGGGCAATACCGTCTCAGTGATCGATACCGACAAATGGGTCGTGACGAAAACCATCAAGGTCGGCCAGCGCCCACGCGGCATCGAATTCACCAGGGACGGCAAATTCGTGCTGGTGGCGGTCGGCGACGACGACACCATCCAGATGATCGATACCGCAACGCAGGAGATCACGGATACCCTGCCCTCGGGGCCCGATCCCGAACTCTTTACCCAGGACAAGGCCGGCAAGATTCTCTACGTCGCCAACGAGAACGACAATACCGTCACTATTATCGATATCGAACGGCGCGCACGCATGGGCGACGTTCAGGTCGGCGTCGAGCCCGAGGGCATGGCGATCAGTCCGGATGGACGAGTTCTCATCAACACGTCGGAAACGACCAACATGGCGCACTTCATCGACACCGAAACTCGCCAGATCGTGGCAAATGTCCTGGTCGATGCGCGTCCTCGTTTCGCCGAATTCAAGCGCGACGGCTCCGAACTCTGGGTTTCCTCGGAGATCGGCGGCACGGTCGCCGTCATCGACCCGGTGAAGCACACCGTCACAACCAAGATCACGTTCGATATTCCGGGTATGCGGAAGGAAGCGATCCAGCCGGTCGGAATCAGCATCGCTGCCGACGGAAGGACCGCGTTCGTCGCACTCGGGCCTGCCAACCGCGTCGCCGTGGTCGATGCCGCGAGCCATCAGGTCACCAAGTATCTCCTGGTCGGCCAGCGGGTCTGGCATATGGCATTCACTCCGGATGAAAACTTCCTTCTGGTCACCAACGGCGTATCGAATGACGTGTCCGTTATCGATGTGGCGGCGCTCAAGGTGATCAAGACCATTCAGGTAGGCGAATTGCCCTGGGGTATCACGATCGCAAAACCATGATGAAGCCCGACCTTTCCATCGCTGGCGACAAGGCAACCGAGCCGCAAACGGGCGTCGTCGCGCTGGCGATCGAAGGCGTCAGCCATTGCTATGGCAGCCGCCGGGCACTCGACAACGTCAGCTTCACGGTTGCGGCGGGCAGCTTTACGGCGCTGCTCGGCCTCAACGGCGCGGGCAAGAGCACGCTGTTTTCCATCGTCACCCGGCTGTTCGGCACGCAGGCCGGACGCATCGGCATTTTTGGTCACGATATCCGACGCGAGCCGGGCGAGGCACTGCGCCGCATGGGCGTGGTGTTCCAGCCGCGCACGCTGGACCTTGATCTCTCGGTTACTCAAAACCTGCTGTATCATGCCGCGCTGCAAGGCATCCCCCGGCGCGAGGCGCGAACGCGCTCGGAAAAAGTGTTGTCGCGGATGGGCCTTACTGAGCGTTCCGGCAGCAAGGTGCGAGACCTCTCGGGCGGACAAATGCGGCGCCTTGAAATTGCACGCGCGCTTCTGCATCGGCCACGTCTCCTGCTGCTCGACGAGGCGACGGTCGGACTGGATGTCAAGGCGCGCGCCGAAATCCTCGGCCATGTACGGGGTCTGGTTGTCGAGCAAGGAATCGGCGTGCTGTGGGCCACGCACCTGTTCGACGAGATCGTGTCCAGCGACGATCTCGTTATCCTGCACGAGGGCCGCGTTCTCGCCGAAGGAAAGGTCGCGCGCATCGTCGCCGAGGCCAATGCGCGCGACTTGCATTCCGCCTTTGTACACCTGACCGAAATTTCGGAATCCGGGGGTGCCATGCCATGAGCTCGGTGATTGCAGAGAAACCGGCGGGATTCTCGTTTGCGCAATATCTCACATGCCTGAACGGCATCGTGTGGCGCGAGGGGCTGCGCTTCATCCACCAGCGTGAGCGCTTCGTCTCGGCGCTGGTGCGACCGCTGGTGTGGCTGTTCATTTTCGCCGCGGGCTTCCGCCAGGTACTTGGCATCTCCATCATCCCGCCATACGAGACCTACATTCTCTACGAGGTCTACATCACGCCCGGGCTGATGGCGATGATCCAGCTGTTCAACGGGATGCAGTCCTCGCTCTCGATGGTCTACGACCGTGAGATGGGCAACATGCGCACGCTGCTGGTGAGCCCGATGCCCCGCTGGTATTTGCTGGCTTGCAAGCTTCTCGCGGGAACTGTGGTCTCCGTCTTCCAGGTCTATGCGTTCCTCTTGATCGCGTGGTTCTGGGACATCGAGCCGCCGCGAATAGGCTATCTCACGGTTTTGCCGGCGCTGATGTTGTCCGGCTTCATGCTGGGAGCGCTGGGCATGCTGATCTCATCCGGCATCAGGCAACTTGAGAATTTCGCCGGCGTCATGAACTTTGTGATCTTTCCGATGTTTTTCGCTTCCTCCGCTCTTTACCCCCTGTGGCGGGTGCAGGAAGGAAGCCCGATGCTCTACTACGTGTGCCTGTTCAATCCATTCACCCACGCCGTCGAATTGATCCGCTTCGCGCTGTACGGAAAGATCAACTGGACTTCCCTGGCGGTGGTCGGAGGCTGCGCGGCCATCTTCATGATCGGCGCCGTGCTGGCCTACGATCCGTCGCGCGGACTGAGCCGCCGCGGGCCTGCCGGAGGGGAAACATGAGAGTGCTGGCGGCGCTCTGCCTGCTGCTCGCGGTCGCCGGACCGGCCGGCCGAAGTCTTGCCGCCGATCCGCGTTATCCCGACTGGCCCTGCGCCCAGGCCAAGGTGCCGGAAATCTCGCTCGCCGCGGTCTGGAATGGTCCCGATCTCGGCGGTGCCGCAAACAGATGGAAAGACGATGCCAAGGTCGCTGCGCTGGTTCCGCGCCTTGCCGCACGGCGGACGCCGCTCGACGACGCCCAGAAGACGGTCGCGGAGTTTCTTGCCGGCGCAGGAGCGGAGAAGGCCGAGATGGGCAAGCTGCTGTTTGCCGGGCTGTTCGAAACACTCAATGCCCAACGCTCGTCTGTCATGAGCGGGCTTGAGCGGGTGACCCGCAAACAGCGCGACGCCGCGGACAGGATTCGTACCGACACACTCGCGCTGCACGCCTTGCAGGATGGATCCCCGCCCGATCAACCCAAGATCGACGAACTCGGCAATCTGCTGGTTTGGGAGACCCGCATCTTCGAGGACCGCCGGCGGGTGGTCAAATTCGTATGCGAGGTACCAACGGCGATCGACCAGCGGCTATTCGCGCTCGGCCGTGCGATCCAGCAGGAGATGGAATAACGCGGCGCACCGTCTTTTGCATTGTCAGCCGACTAACGCGGAGATGATCTCCCCTCGCCGGCCCGCGGCTCCGGCTGCGAATCCGCCACCGGCAGGTTGGCCCACTGCCAACCGTCGGTGCCTTCGGGGTACCACGCCACATTGGAATATCCGTAGGACAACACCCGCTTGGCCGCGTTCCATGACATCCAGCAATCAGCCTGGCAGTAAATCACAAGCTGCTTTGCCTTGTTGCCGCCGGAAGCGCGAGCAAGTCCATCGCGCAGATAATCTTCGGTCGCCGCCGCGAGCGTCCCATAGCCGGTGTCGGGCAGCCAGATGCTGCCGGGGA
>JAQGKJ010000129.1 GCA_028290165.1 Bradyrhizobium sp.
TGCGGCGTGTCGCCGGTCATCGACATCGAGGTCGCCGACGGCAACATCATCATCAGCGACAACGGCCAAGGCATTGCCGCCGAGACGGTCAAGAAAATCTTAGACTACACCGTACGTACTTCGGACAAGGAAGCATATGTGAGCCCGACGCGCGGCGCGCAGGGTAACGCGCTCAAGACGATCCGGGCCATGGCCTTCGCGCTGGACCGCGCGTCTGGCGAGACCGTCATCGAGGCCCATGGCATAAAGCACACCATCACCTTCGCCATCGATCCGGTCCGGCGCTCGCCGAGGGTAGCGCACACCCAGGATGCCTCTCTTGTAAAAACTGGCCCCCGGGTCACGGTCCGTTGGCCCAGCTGTGCTTGCTCAGAACTCGAAGCCGCGAAGGCGCGTTTTTTACAAATTGCCGAAGACTTCACCCTCCTCAATCCCCACCTAACGTTGCGGGCAGTTTGGAATGGGCAGCCCGAATTGAGCATCAAGACCGGGCAGCCTGACTGGGAAAAGTGGTCACCCACCGATCCGATCCCCGCTCACTGGTATGATGCTGATCGCTTCGAGCGGCTGATCGCCGCCACCATCGCGCATGATCAGGACACCGGGAGCAACATGCTGGTGCGCGAGTTCGTCGGCACCTTTCGCGGATTATCCGGCACCGGCAAGCAGAAGGCGCTGCTCGACAAGTTCGGCGCGGCTCGGCTGTCGCTGGCGGACTTTTTCGCTGAGGGGCAGAACCGTTCCGGCATTGCCGAGCTGCTCGGAGAAATGCAGAAAATGAGCAAGCCGGTCAAGCCGCTGGACCTCGGCGTGATCGGGTCGGCCAATCTGGCGCAGCGCTTCGTAGCTGCCGGGGCGGATCCCGCCAGCTTCAATTATTGCAAGCAGTTCGGCGTAACGGACGGGCTGCCATGGGCGACCGAGGTTGCCTTTGCGTTGCGCCACGATGCGAAGGTGCGGCGTCTGACAACCGGCGTGAACTTCTCGCCTGGCATCACCAATCCGTTTCGATCGCTTGGCGGCGTCGGCCAGAGCCTCGATACGATCCTCGCCAATCAGCGCGCCAACGGTGGTCCAGTCATGATGCTGATCCATCTGACCTGCCCACGCCTGTCGTTCACCGATCGCGGCAAGTCCGCACTCGCGCTTGGCTCCAGAAACGTCGGGCGCGACGATGAGGATGACGAATGAGCGACGCAGCCGCAAAAAAGATGGGCGAGGCCATCGCCGCTGCCGTCACCAAGGCGACGGCGGGCTGGGCCAAGCAGGTCAAGGCCGAGGAACGGGACCGTAGCAGGCTGTCAAACCGTCGTACGTATTACCTGCCGACGCGGGAGATCTCGGCGAAACAGGCCGCCTGTGCCGTGATGGAGAAGGCATATCTGAAGGCGAGCGCAGGCGGCAGCCTGCCGGCGAGTGCGCGGCAGGTGATGTATGCCGCAAGAGCCGAAGTTCAGGAGAAAACCGGCAAGCCGCTGGACGACCAGTACTTCACCCAAACCCTCTTGCCGGACTACATCGCGAAACACGGCCTCGACTGGAACGTGGTGTTCGACGACCGGGGCCATTTCACTGAGCCCCACACGCGGCACGAAATCGGGATCGGAACGCTCGCGGTCCGGGCCTATTTGGCGGCGAACGCCGAGCCCCAGATTTTCGACGCAAAGCTTAAGCGGCCGCAGGTGCTAACCTCTGGTGCGGAGGGTAACTTCGGCGCGGTCATGTTCGTGGAAAAGGAGGGCTTCATGCCCCTTTTCGAACATGTGCAGCTTGGCGAACGGTTCGATCTCGCAATAATGTCCACGAAAGGCATGGCAACAACGGCGGCGCGCCGTCTCGTTGAGACCCTGTGCGGCGACAGCGGCTGCCGCTGCTTGTCCTGGACGACTTCGACAAGGCCGGTCTGTCTATTGCGGCGACACTGGGCCGGGATACCCGTCGGTACCAGTTTGAGGATGAAATCAACATCATCGACATCGGACTGCGGCTCGATGATGTTAGAGCATTAGGCCTCGAAGGTGCAGCCGAATCCACTTTCGATCGCGGATCAAGCATAGCGCGCCGAGAGAATCTTAAGGCAAACGGTGCGACCGACGATGAGGTGCGGTTTCTGCTCGAACGCCGCGTCGAACTGAACGCGCTGCCATCCGATGAACTTGTTGCGTTCATCGAGCGCAAATTGACCGAACACGGCGTGGCCAAGGTGGTGCCGGACGATGACATGCTTGCCGAGACCTACCGGGCATTCAAACGCGGCCAGCGGCTTCGGGAAATTTTCAAGAGAGAGATCGCAAACGCAGCGGAGGGCGACCTCGCCGTTCCCACTGGTCTGCGGGAAGAAGTCGCGGCGGGCCTGAAGAAACATCCGGCTTGGCGCTGGGATGACGCTGTCGGCAAGATCGCACGGCTTACTCGGGAGGCCAAGCCGCAGGTGCCGGAGTGAGCGGCATAAAAAGAGGCGTTTAAGTAAAGCGTAAAGCGTGAGAATCTGCGATGAAGGCGTCATCGTTGCCCATTGGATACATCCTCGGCGTTCTTAACCGGGAGCAAGCAGCGGAATATGTTGGCGTAGGGGTCAGTCTATTCGATAGCATGGTGGCCGACCGACGCATGCCCGCGCCCGTCGTACTGTCCGTTGGGCGTTTCGGTTGGGTGCAGCGAGAATTGGACTTGGCCATAGCGGCTCTACCGCGAAAGGGCCAGATGCAAGCGTCCAGAGACCAGATTGACGACGAAAGAGCACAGGAGAAATTTGATGCAGCCCGTAAGGCCGCTAAGGCGCAAAAACTTGCTGCCCAACATTGACGTGGTTAAGGATCGGCACGACCACGAAAGGGTGCGGTATTATTATCGCGTCGCGAAAGGTCCGCGCGTGCCGCTCGTCGGGATACCCTATAACGCGGAGTTCATGCACTCCTCTCGGGTAGCGCAAAGTGGCCCGACCGGGGTCGCCGGACCAGTGGTCCAGCGTCGCCCGGAGGGCCTACGCTGTCGGCGCTGATCACGCACTACAAAGTGAACAACGCGCAGTTCAAAAAGAACCGCTTCGCGGCTGCGCGCTATCGACCGCGATTATGGCGACTGTCCGATCAGCGGTTTCAACCGCTCTCGCATTATCGACTTCCTTGAGGACTTCGACGACGCGCCCGGCAGTGGAGTCCACACAAGAAGTTCAAAATTCTGATCAAGCACGCGATGGACATCGGCTGGATGACCGGCGATCCGATGGTCGGTCTCAAGCGGCCGAAGGGCGGCAGCATCCGCCCGTGGACCGAGGACGAGGTCGAGCAGTTCACGGTGCGCTGGCCGCTCGGGACGAGGCAGCACCTCGCGATGAAGCTGACCGAATTTCTCGGCCAGCGCCGATCCGATACCCATCGCATGGGCTGGCACGACATCAGCCCGCGAACCGGGCGCATCAGGGTTGTGCAGCAAAAGACCGGCACCGTTCTGGAAATTCCGATTCATGAGGAGCTGCTGTACATCCTCGACGCGGCGCATGCGCAGCGCGGCACGGTGATCAACATCAACGACCCGATCATCAAGACCGAGGCGAGAGCGGCGTTCACGGTCGCTGGCTTCTCTGACTGGATGCGCGATGCGATGACCTCTACAGGCTTGCCAATGGACTGCAAGCTGCACGGCTTGCGTCACTTGGCGGGCGTTCGCTTGGTGGAAGCCGGATGCACCGATGAGGAAGCTATGTCGATCCTCGGCCACAAGTCGGCAACATCGCTGCGCATCTACACCAAGGGTGCCAGTCAGCGGAAGCTTGCGACGGCGGCGATCATCAAACTTGAACAGACTCGGAACAAAACTTCCCCAACCCGATCTTTCAAGTTTGGGGAATTGCCGAAAAGAACGGGAAATACAGCAGGTTAGGAGAGTGCTGGCGCTCCCTAGCGGAAGGGGTGGGCGCTCTCGAAAACCCTGATAAATCGGGCACAACTCAGCTTGTCTGCTTCGCAGAAGCTACCACGATGAGCTACCACCCAGCAAGCGGTAGCGGGCGCGAAATGCCCCAGACTATGTTTTTGGACACCCATCAGCGCGCCGTGGGAAGGGGGAGGGCGCTAGTCGACGCCTATTTTGTTTCAACACACAGTCCGGTAGTTACCAAGCAGGCAGGAGCAGCGTGCTTGGACCGTTTAGGAGGAGGGGCTTTTTATGATCGCGGGGACCACCCCACATGCGGACAATGTGGAATTCGACAAACCGGGGCTCGCGACCGAGCATCCAGAGCTGCACCACTACACAACGGAAAGGGGCCTAACAGGTATTCTCGCGACAAGGACAA
>JAQGKJ010000179.1 GCA_028290165.1 Bradyrhizobium sp.
TTCCTCGCCGAACCAGCTCTTGAGCGCGGGAAAGATCCGCGCCAATTTGGTTTGCGGATCGCCGACGCCGGCCTCGATGGCGCCGATGAACCATTCGCGCCACTGCTTGCCTTCGCTCTCGAGCACCGCATGCACCAGATTGGTCTTCGAGCCGAACAATTTGTAGAGCGTTGTCTTCGCCGTGCCGGCCTCGTCGATGATCGCATCGATTCCGGTGGCGTTGATTCCGTTCTTGCAGAACAGGTGCGTCGCGGCGTTGAGCAGGCGCCCACGCGCGGAATCATCGTCGCCTGCGGGGTGCGCCGCCGCGGCCGATTTCTTCTTCGAAGCTGATTTGCCCATGCGCTGCAGTTAATCGGACCGCAGTGAAATCATCAAGTCGCATCTTCATGTGCTCAAAATAATCGCGCCGGGGCGGCATTTGCATTCCGATTGGGCAATGCGGGGCTGATCGATTCAAGGGCAGCGCACGCTAACAGCCTTGAAGACTTCACGTTTTCTTTCCCGCGGGTTCTGGCACGGTTCGTGCAGGAAACAGACCGTTCGGTATCCTGACCCTAGGGAGAAATTTAATGACCGCGGTCGCTCAAAAAACAGTGCTGACAGGCTGCCTTGCCCCCATCGACAAAAAGGGGCTGGAGCAGCTGATCGAGAACGGCAAAGCCAACCCGAAGGTCGTCAAGACCTTGAAATGCAAAACGGTCGCCGAAGGCAAGTTCCGCCATGCCAACTATATCCGTAACCTGCCGCCCTACATCGTCGACGAGCCGCCCGGCCTGTTGGGCGACGACACCGCGCCCAATCCGTCCGAGGCTTCGCTGGCTGCGCTCGGCTCCTGTCTGGCGGTCGGGCTGCACGCCAACGCGGTTCACCGCGGATGGATCGTCAACAAGCTCGAGCTTCAGCTCGAGGGCGACCTCAACATCACGGCGGTATGGGGTACCGGCGACGTCAGCGAAAAGCCGGTCGGCTTCACCGATGTGCGGATCAAGGTCGACATGGAGTGCGAAGGCGTCCCGCAGAGTGAGATCGAGGCGCTGGTGAACCACGTCAAGAAGTGGTCGCCGGTCGCCAACACCTTCACACGCCCGGTCAATCTGGAGGTCAGCGCCTGAGACGCGACGAAAGTGTCGTCACCCTTTGAAAAACGCTTCGTTCGGAGAGTCTGATGAACCCAGTGGCTGCATCGCGTCTTTCGGTCGTCGAAGAGAGTGATCCTTCGCCGCCATCGATTGTCGATGCGGTCACTACCATCGCGCGCAGGGAGCTGGCGCCGCTGGCGGCTGACATCGACAACGGCAAGGTCTATCCAGCCGACTTGCTGCGGCGCCTCGGCGAGGCCGGCGCCTGGGGCAGCCATCGGCCGGACAATGGCGCGGCCGATCTGCGCTGCGCCATTCAATCGATGTCCGCGCTCGGCGAGGTCTGCGGCGCCACCGCCTTCATGGCCTGGTGCCAGAACACTTTGGCCTGGTACGTCACCAATTCCTCCAATCCGGCGCTGGTGGCGAGATTCGCCGATGGCGTCTCGACGGGCAGAATTCTCGGCGGCACCGGCCTTTCAAATCCGATGAAGACCTTCTTCGGCATCGAGAAGCTGAAGCTGAAAGGCCGCAGGGTCAACGGCGGCTACGTCGTGCGCGGCGCGCTGCCTTGGGTATCCAATCTCGGGCCGGATCATTACTTCGGCACGATCTTCGAGATCGAAGGCCGGCCCGGCGAAATCGTGATGTTCCTCGCCGATTGTTCCGATCCAGCGATCAGCCTGCAGCCATGCAAGCCGTTCCTCGCCATGGACGGCACCGGGACGTACGGCGTGCAATTCCGCGACGTCTTCGTGCCCAACGATCTCATCCTGGCGGAGACGGCCGGCCCGTTCGTGAAGAAGATCCGTGCCGGCTTCATCCTGCTGCAGGCCGGCATGGCGCTCGGCCTGATCAAGGATTGCATCGCGATCATGGACGAGGTGGTCGCGCCGCTCGGTCACGTCAATCGCTTCCTTCCGCAACAGCCGGCCGACTTCCGTCAGTTGGCGTCCGATCTGGAATCGGAAACCATGGAACTTGCGCGCGACCCCTTCAACATGGACGAGGGCTACTGGCGCCGCGTCATCGCGCTTCGGCTGGAAGCCGGCGAGGCGAGCGTCGCTGCTGCGCACGCGGCCATGCTTCATTGCGGAGCGCGCGGCTACCTGAAGAGCCATCGGGCCCAGCGCAGGCTTCGGGAGGCTTACTTCGTCGCCATCGTAACTCCGGCCACCAAGCAGCTTCGCAAGATGCTGCAGGACGTCTGAGTTTTGCGCCTCAAGTCTTGAAGAGGATTTCGGACCGACCCTGACTTCTAACCACAGTAAAGGAGAAGCCTGCCATGACGGACGTTCTGATTTCTGCCGGCGATCTTGCCACCCTCGCATCCAGGGAGCCGTGTGTGATCATCGACACGCGAAACCCCGATGCCTATGGCGCGGGACACCTCCCGAACGCCGTGAACGTGCACGAGATCTTCACCTACCTCGCGACATCGACGCCGGAGGGTATCCACGAGTTAAAGACGAAATTCGCCGATGCGTTCGGCAAGGCCGGGCTTTCGGGCAAGGAAACCGCGGTCATCTACGAACAATCGATGAACACCGGATTCGGCCAGTCCTGCCGCGGCTATTATCTCCTGACCATGCTTGGATATCCCAAGGTCAAGGTGCTCGACGGCGGCTACGACGCCTGGGTTGCCAAGGGTCTGCCGGTCACAACAGCGGCGCCGGCGCCGGCGCCGGCGTCATTCGCGATCGTTCCGAGCGCCAGCGAGATCCTGATCGATGCCAAGACCATGCTGGCGGCGGTCGGCAAGCCCGGCATCGCGCTGATCGATTTCCTCTATGTCGATGAGTGGATCGGCGACAGTTCCTCGCCCTATGGCAAGGACTTCTGCCCGCGCAAGGGGCGCATCCCCGGCGCGGTCTGGCTCGAATGGTACCGGATGATGAAGCCGACGGCGGAGGGCCAGCGCTTCAAGTCCAAGGACGAGATCCTGGCCGAATGCGCCACCGTCGGGATTTCACAAAATACCCCGGTCTACCTTTATTGCTTCAAGGGAGCGCGGGCCTCGAACACCTTCCTCGCGCTGAAGAATGCCGGCGTAAAGGACGTGCGGATGTATTTTGGGTCCTGGAACGAATGGTCCCGCGACCCCTCGCTGCCGATTGAAGAGGGGCTGCCCACGGAAGCCAAACTGACCGGAAAAGCGGCATAGAAAGTGCATGTTTTTTCATCGCCCGACCGTGCTCACGCGGCCGGGCGGTGAAACTGCTGAAAGTGGCGGTTTTGCCCTTTGGTTCTCGGCACCACGTAAAGGAATGGGGCATGTCCACCTTCGACGATCCGTTTGATGCTGACCGCAGGCTGTCGCGATCAGGCTGCGTTTGCAGCCTGCATGGCTCTGAGGCGGAGCACGACCAGGCATCCCTGGCGTTGCGTTGCGAGCCGGTGCCATCGGAGGAAGCCCGCTACGAGGGCGTGGTTGCTTCGGCCGTGATGCGGGCGATATTTCCAAAGGACGCCGCACGGCGGGCCTTCCTGAAATCGGTCGGTGCCTCGACGGCGCTTGCGGCGCTTTCGCAATTCTTCCCGATCAAGACGGCGACCGAGGCGTTTGCCGATGCTGGCACGCCGGAGAAGAAGGACCTGAAAGTAGGTTTTATTCCGATCACCTGCGCGACGCCGATCATCATGGCCGCACCGCTGGGCTTCTATGCCAAGCACGGCCTCAACGTCGAGGTCGTGAAGACCGCGGGATGGGCTGTGATCCGCGACAAGACGCTGAACAAGGAATACGACGCGGCCCACATGCTGGCACCGATGCCGATCGCGATTTCGCTGGGGCTCGGCGCCAACGCCATCCCCTTCACAGTGCCGGGGCTCGAGAACATCCACGGCCATGGCATCCAGCTTGCCATGAAACACCACGACAACCGCGCCCCGCAGGACTGGAAAGGCATGAAATTCGCCATTCCGTTCGACTACTCGATGCACAATTATCTGTTGCGGTATTACCTCGCCGAGCACGGCCTCGATCCCGATACCGACGTGCAATTGCGTTCGGTGCCGCCGCCGGAAATGG
>JAQGKJ010000203.1 GCA_028290165.1 Bradyrhizobium sp.
TGCGGGCTTCGGTCTGATAGTTGGGCTGCCAGCCCATGGTCCAGGGAAAGTTTTTCGGATCGTTCCACTTGGCTGCACCGGTCGAGACGAACAGCTGCGGCACCTTCTTGGCGTTCATGTATTTCTGGATCGCGCTGTTGCCGGGAGTGCCGAGCGAATTGAAGATCAGGAGCACCTCGTCGGCCTCGACCAGCTTGCGCGCCTGCTCCACGGTCTTCGCCGGATTGTAGCCGTCGTCATACGAGATGAAGTTGATCTTGCGGCCATTGATGCCGCCTTCGGTATTGATCTTGTTGAAATAGGCCGCCTCGGTCTTGCCGATCGTCGCGTAGGCGGAGGCCGGCCCGCTGTAGGGCATGATGTTGCCGATCTTGATTTCGGTATCGGTGGCGCCCGGATCGTACTTCTTCTGCGCATCGGCGGCGCCGGTAACCGCAACCGCAAGGAGTCCGGCAAGGATCGCGGATTTGGCATGGCTCAGGATATGATGGTGCATCATCGTCCTCCCTGACGTGCTGGCCGAGGCTCAGGCAGTCTCTTGGTGGGGCAGCTTGTTGAACCGTCGGATCGAATGCGGGTGCAGTATGCACCATCGGGAGGATGTTGCCAGCGACGGCGCGGCTGGTATTTTCCGCAGTGCGGCAGCAGATAGACGTCCGGTTCCAGTTCCGCGAGGCCGCGAACGAGAGCAATGACTGTCAAGCGCAGCGCGCGCCAGGCGATCATGATGCGTCCGCTTCGAATGAAGGCTTGTCGTCCATGAATCCTGCCCAGAAGGCGCTCGGGTTTATCGAAAGTCATCTTGCCGAGGGGTTGACCCTGGACGAGATCGCAGGCGTTGCCGGCATCTCGCGCTTCCACATGGTCCGGGCGTTCGCCGCCGCGACTGGGCTGTCGGTCATGCGCTATGTGCGTGCCCGGCGGCTGAGCGAGGCGGCGCGGGCGCTGGCGAATGGCGCGCCCGATATCCTTACTTTGGCGCTGGATGCGGACTACGGCTCTCACGAAGCATTCACCCGCGCGTTCCGCGATCATTTCGGGGTCACGCCCGAGGCGGTCCGCGCATCAATGTGCCTCGACCACATCAAGCTTCAGGAGCCGATCCAAATGGATTCAACTCTCACCGACAATCTTCAAGCGCCGCGTTTTGCGACCAGCAAGCCGCTGCTCGTCGCCGGTATCAGCGATCGCTACAACCACGAAAACGGCGCCGGTATTCCCGGCCAGTGTCAGCGTTTTCAGCAGTGGGTTGCGAACATTCCAAACCGGGTCGGAAAGGTGGCCTACGGCGTCTGCTGCAACGGCGACGACGCCGGAAATTTCGACTATATCGCCGGCGTCGAAGTGTCTGACTTCTCCGACTTGCCGCGCGAGTTCTCCAGCGTCCGGATTCCCGAACAGCGGTACGCGGTCTTCACCCACCGCGACCATATCTCGACCATTCGCCGCACCGTCAACACCATCTGGAATCACTGGCTGCCGGCGTCGGGACTGAAGGCTGCCGATGCGCCCACCTTCGAGCGCTATGACGAGAATTTCGATCCGCTCACCGGCAATGGCGGTCTCGAAATCTGGGTGCCCGTCAGGGAATAACGCGTCGCGGGGCTGCCCTGCGCGGTCTTGTGGCCCGGGTTGCTTGGCAAGGGAGATCGACTTTGCCATAACGTTGCGCAACGAAATTGTTGCGCGTTGCGGAAACGAGCTTGGAATCCGCCTGCGCCCAAGAAAAAGCCGGGGGATTCCATGCCCAATGTTCGTGTTCTCGCTACCGGTCTTGAATTTCCGGAAGGGCCGGTCGTGATGCCGGACGGATCGGTGGTGCTGGTGGAAATCCGCGGGCAACGGCTGACGCGGGTGTGGCCCGATGGTGCTAAGGAAGTGGTCGCGCAAATTCCGGGCGGCCCCAATGGCGCGGCGATCGGGCCGGACGGCAAATGCTACATCTGCAACAATGGCGGCTTCAGCTGGATTCCCTCGCGCGGCACCATGATGCCGAGCGCGCCCGAGCCGCATGAATATATCGGCGGCTCGATCCAGCGCGTCGATCTTGCGACCGGCAAGGTCGAAACCGTGTTCGACAAATGCGGCGAGCATCCGCTGAAGGGGCCGAACGATCTGGTGTTCGACCGGCACGGCGGGCTGTGGTTCACTGATTTGGGCAAGCGCCGCGCCCGCGACCTCGACGTCGGCGCGTTCTACTATATCAAGCCCGGCGCCAGCGAGATCGTCGAAGGCGGGTTCGGCATGCTGCCGGCCAACGGCATCGGGCTGTCGCCGGACGAAAACACCGTCTACGTCGCGGAGACGCCGACGGCGCGGCTGTGGGCGTTCGACCTGTCCGCGCCCGGCGAGGTCAGGCCACGCGACGTGATCTATCGCGGCGAGCGGGGAAAACCGATCGTGGGCCTCGGCGGCTACCAGATGTTCGATTCACTCGCGGTGGAAGCTTCCGGCAATGTCTGCGTCGCGACCTTGATCTCGGGCTGCATTTCGGTGATCGCGCCCGACGGTACGATCGTCGAGCAGGTGCCGACCGGCGACCGCGTCACCACCAACATCGCCTTCGGCGGCCCCGAGCTGAAGACCGCTTATATTACGCTGTCCGGCAAGGGCGAACTGATCGCGATGGACTGGGCGCGGCCCGGCCTGCCGCTGAATTTTTTGAACAAGTAACCGACAACGATGACTATCCACGTCATTGCGAGCGAAGCGAAGCAATCCATCGAGCCACACTG
>JAQGKJ010000213.1 GCA_028290165.1 Bradyrhizobium sp.
CCCGCCCGACCCTTAAAAACCCCGCTTTGCCCAGAACATTCCCCGGCAACTCCTGTTGCGGGAGAAATAACCGCAAACGGTCGGTCGGCTCGATCAGCAATCACGGTCGCGTCACCGCGCTGCAATAAAACTGAAAGCTGCCGGCGCGAAGTCTGGCCTATCTCCGATAGCCACCCGTGGTGCCATAGCCGCCGCCGGTGTTGCCACCGTGCATACCGCCGCCGCCCATGCCGCCGCCGCCCATGCCGCCTCCACCACCCATGCCGCCAAGACCAAGGCCAAGACCAATGCCCACTCCAACGCCTTCCATCACAGCTGCCGGCGGAACGGAATCCTGCGGCGGACTATGACGTTCGACCACAACTTCCTCGGGCTGCGATTTGCGCTTCTTGGTGGATGTATCGACCCGCTTGGTCGACACCGGCGGGTCCTCCTTTTCCACCTTTCGCTTGAGCGGCAGCGTCGTTGGCGTGGAGGGCGTGGTGCATGGACAGGTCGGCGCCAGCGCAACGGCGACCGGTAAGGGAAGCGAAGCGTTGGCAGCGAGCGAACGGTTGAGGACGCGCTCGTGCAACTTGCGCGCGGTGGCTGCCAGATCGCTGCTGCCATAACTCGCAAGGAAGGTCTCGAACGATGCCGCCGTATTGACCGCGACGGCATTCTCCCATGCCAGCATCAAGCGCCGGCGTTCGAGCAGCGAGCGTGCCCGCGGGGCGTATGACGACTGGACGAACAGCGCAGTATAGGCCTCGTAACCCGAGACCGAGTCGTCGGCGACGACGAGATCGTAGGCAATTTTCGGATCCTTGCCTTGTAATTCCCTGCGCCAGTCATCCACGCTTCGCTTTGCGGTTGAAGCCGGCTTCGGCGCCGCCGTGCTCTGACCCGAACCCGTATCGGTGGTCATGAATTTGAAGTCGGTCAGCAGCGATGAACTCTCCCAGGGAATTTGTCGTCCATCGGTCGCCTGGCTGACCGCGAGGCGGACCCGCTTGAACGCTTCTTCGATCGGCACATTAGGCTCCTTCGCGACCGACAGCAGCGCTGTCGTGTAAGGGCTGTCGGCACCGGTGCCGTCCTCGGCCTCGGCGCCGGGCGATGTCGAATAGGAAATGAACGAGCCGGGTGCGCCGGCCTTGGTATCGACGATCGCAAGCCCGTGGCCGGCGGTCTGGCTCAGCGCGGGGAACGGATTGTTACGGCAGGCATCGAGCATGAAGATGCGCATCCGGGTCGGCAGCGCCCCCAGCGTGTTCATGAGATCGTTGAGCCGGACGGCCTGGAGCGGAATATCGGCTTCGCGTTTCGGATCGACATCGACCGGCACCAGATAATTCTCGCCGTCGATCTGCAGCCCGTGGCCGGCATAGAACACCGCCGCGACCGTGTCGGGTCCGCTCGCGGCCACCTTTGCGGCGAAGTCGCTGATGGCCTGGCGCATGTCATTCTGCGTCAGATCGGGAGCCGCAGTCACCTCGAAGCCGGCATTACCGAGCAGCTCCGCCATTCGCTTGCCGTCGTTCTCGGCGTTGGGCAGCGCCGGCACGGCGCGGTAGGCCGACTGACCGATGACGAGCGCGACGCGGTTTTCCGCGGCCGCGGCGTGCGAGGCCGAAAGAAGGGGAGAGAGCAAAAAGAGTGTGGACCCAAGCAACAGACGTCGGAAAACGGAAAGGCGCATGGCGAGATCTCCATCGCACTATTTGATCGGATGATGACAGCATTGTTGCCTTTCCGCTAACGCTCTGTCTGTGAGCTATCTCACAGCGGATACCAGGACATCGGGCAGCAAACCTGTCCCTGCCGGCCGCGGATCCTCGCGGCAGCGCTTCATCAGACCGGGATTCAGATAAGTCGAAGGAAATCGCCAATGGTTCATCCCCTCGCGCGAAAGCCGCCGAGTTTCCAAGTCACTAGGGCACTGTCCGGGTTTGATGGCGCCGGTGATCGTGGTGAGCCAGGACCAGACGTTCTTGCAGGGGATCGAGGTGACGCGGGAGATCAGGTTCGGATGATTGCTCATCACGCTTGAATGATGCACCGGGGCATCTTCGCCACGCTCATATGTGATTGCTACCTATCGCTGATTTCCAACGACGCGGAATTGACGGGCGTCAAGGAACTTTAGCAGCGCGCACGCATTCTCTGCTCGGCTGACAGTATAGCTGATCCTGATGATGAAGCGGCGCGACTTCCTGGCGGGGACCGCAATCCTGGTGCTCGGCACTGTGAACAGCCGGGCCACCGTCATTTCCGGAGCCCTGCCGTGGGTCCCGAACGCGGGCAGTCCTCCGGTCCCGGTAAGGCCGGGCCCCTGGCATTATTTCACCTCAGATGAAGGCCGCGCCATCGAGGCGCTCGCCGATCGCATCATTCCGCCCGATCCGCAAACGCCGGGCGGCAAGGACAGCGGCTGCGCTGTCTTCATCGATCGCCAGCTCGCCGGTCCCTACGGCCGGTCGGAGGGTCATTACACCCAACCACCCTTCCTGCCGGGCACGCACCAGCAGGGCCCACAATCCGGGAAGGACCCGGCGGCGACCTATCGCGAAGCGCTCGCCGCGCTCGATCGATACTGCCAGTCGAAATATCAGGGCAAGCATTTTCCGGATTTGGCCGACCAGGAGAAGGATGAACTTCTCACAAGCATCGAGGATGGAAAGACAAAACTCGAAGGGGTCGACGGCAAATCCTTCTTCGAGCTCGTCGTCAAGGACGTGCAGGAGGGATTTTTTGCCGATCCGCTGTATGGCGGCAACCGCGACATGGTCGCCTGGAAGATGATCGGCTACCCCGGTGCGCGCTACAATTATCTCGACTGGGTCGAGCGCCATAACGAACGCTTTCCGCTGCCGCCCGTCAGCATCATCGGCCGCGCCGACTGGTCACCGAAAACCTGAAGCGAGGCGCGATGCCGCGAAGATTGCCGAAAAAGGACGTCGTCATCATCGGGCTTGGGTGGACCGGATCGATCATGGCCCACGAGTTGACCGATGAAGGTCTCGATGTGATTGCGATCGAGCGCGGCCCCTGGCGCGACGCGCCGACCGAATTCCCGCCCACCTATGACCAGGACGAGTTGCGCTATCGCATCCGCCACGAACTGTTCCTGCGCCCGGAGCAGACTACCTTCACATTCCGCAACAAGATGAACCAGGTCGCGCTGCCGATCCGCGACTGGGGTTCCTTCATGCCGCCCAACGGCGTCGGCGGCGGGGGCGTGCACTGGAATTCGGAAACCTGGCGCTTCCTGCCGTCGGATTTCGTGCTGAGGACCCATTTGACCGAGCGTTACGGCGCGTCGTTCCTGCCCGAGGACATGACGATCCAGGATTTTGGCGTCACCTACGACGACCTCGAGCCGCATTACGACGCGTTCGAGTATCTCTGCGGCACCTCGGGCACGGCCGGCAATCTACGCGGCCAGATTCAGGACGGCGGCAATCCGTTCGAGGGACCGCGCTCCCGGCCCTACCCCAACCCCGCGCAAAAACAGCCCTTCAGCCACACGCTGTTTGCGACGGCCGCGCGCGAGCTTGGCTACAAACCGTTTCCCCAGCCGTCGGGAAATATGTCGCAGGCCTACACAAATCCGCTCGGGATTCATCTGGGCCCTTGCACCTATTGCGGATTTTGCGAGTGGTTTGGCTGCGGCAATTATTCCAAGGCCAGTCCGCAGACCACGATCCTGCCGGTGCTGATCCGGAAATCGAACTTTGCGCTGCGCGACAATTCGGAAGTGATCCGGATCGATCTCGATCGTTCCGGCAAGCGCGCCACCGGCGTCACCTTCGTCGACACCGGCGGCGTCGAATGGGAGCAGCCGGCCGACCTCGTGATCCTGTCGGCGTACACGCTGTTCAACGTGCATCTGTTGCTGCACTCGAAGATCGGCGCGCCCTACGACCCCGTCGCCAACAAGGGCGTGGTCGGCCGCAACTTCACGCATCAGACGATCTCGAGCGTCAACGGATTTTTCGACAACAAGAAGTTCAATTTCAATCCGTTCATTTCGTCGGGCTCGATCGGCATGTGCATCGACGAATTCAACGGCGACAATTTCGATCACGGCCCGCACGGCTTCGTCGGTGGCGGCTATATGGGGCAGGTGCAGACCGGCGGCCGCCCGATCCAGACCACGCATGTGCCGCCGGGCACGCCGAAATGGGGTGCGGCGTGGAAGAGCGCGGTGCGCGACAATTATCTCTCGACCGTCACGCCGGGCACCGGCGTCCACGGCAGCTTCTACAGCTATCGCGACGTCTATTTGGACCTCGACCCGACCTACAAGGATCGCTTCGGCCGTCCGCTGATGCGGCTGACGATCGATTTCCACGACAACGAATTGAAGCAGAATGCCTTCCTGACCGACAAGTTCGCCGAGATCATCCGGGCGATGGGCGCGCATACCGTGGACAAGCAGTATCGCAAGGGGCCGTATGATTCGACCGAATACCAGACTACGCACCTCAACGGCGGCGCGATCATGGGAACGGATCCGTCGACCAGCGCGATCAACCGCTATTTGCAAAGCTGGGACGTGCCGAATCTGTTCATCACCGGCGCCAGCGCCTTCCCGCAAAACGCCGGCTACAACCCCACTGGCACGGTGGCGGCGCTCGCGTTCTGGTCGGCAACGGCAATCCGCGGCCAGTATCTGAAAAATCCGGGGCCCCTGATCCATGCGTAGCGCGCGGAAATCCACCATCTTTATCTGCGCGGTGGCGTCCTGGCTATCCGTGCCCGGATGGAGCAGCGCCGCGGATCCGGATCGCCAGGCTTTCGAACTGATCGAAAAGGGCCATTACCTGACGACGGTCGCCGACTGCTATGCCTGTCATACCGTGCCGAACGCCGGCAAACCGTTTGCCGGCGGCCGTGCGATCGAGACGCCGTTCGGCGTGATCACCTCGTCGAATATCACGCCCGACACTGACACTGGAATTGGCGCCTGGAGCGACGAGCAGTTCGACAATGCGGTTCGCAAAGGTGTGCGGCCGGACGGCAGCCGGCTCTACCCTGCGATGCCTTATCCCGCTTACACCAGGATGACGCGCGACGACGTGCTTGCCATTCGAGCTTATCTGGCAACGGTCGAGCCGGTATATCAGCCGGTCAAATCCAACACGCTGCCGTTTCCGTTCAATATCCGCGAGGCGATGCGGGCCTGGGACGCGCTGTATTTCACGGCAGGCGAATTCCAGCCCGATGGCCGCCAATCCCCGGCCTGGAATCGCGGCGCCTATCTTGTACAAGGCCCCGGTCACTGCACGGCTTGTCATACCCCGAAAACCCTGCTCGGCGGCGACAAGACCACTGAGAACCTTCGCGGCTTCAATCTTCAGGGCTGGTTTGCGCCTGATATCACGGGCGACACCCATCAAGGATTGGGCCAGTGGAGCGAGGGCGATATCACGGGCTATCTCAAGACCGGACACAACCGGATCACGGCTGCCACCGGACCGATGGCGGAGGAAGTCGTCAATGCCACATCGCAATATAGCGACAGCGATCTCAATGCGGTCGCGATCTATCTTAAATCACTGCCCCAGCGGCAGGACGGTGCGGCGCCGGCGCAGCCGGGATCGCCTGTCATGACCGCGGGCCAGGCCATCTACCGCGACCAGTGCTCGGCCTGTCACGGTCTCGACGGACGCGGGGTAGCGATGCTGTTTCCATCGCTGGCGCAATCTTCCATCGTGCAGGCCAGCGATCCAACGACCGCGATCCGGCTGGTGCTGCGCGGCGGCCGCAGCGTGGCAACCAATGCTGAGCCGACCGCGCCGGGCATGCCTTCGTTCCGCTGGCAGTTGAACGACGAGCAGGTGGCGGCCGTGCTGACCTACATTCGCAATGCCTGGCAAACGCCGGCCGCGCCGGTTTCCGCTGAAACAGTGGGAAAGGCCCGGGACGGGCTTCGCACCCGAGCCGATTAGAGCAAGTTCCACCACATTTTAGGGCGGCACGCCGATTCCGCGCAGCCGGTTCGAATGTGCCATAAGATGCAAAATCAAACCGTCGCTGACATCGCGCAAAAGAACAAGGGCAGGAAATGGCTGGGCCGGTAGAGCAGGACAACATGCTGATCGAATGGGACGTCGGGATTGTCATGGACGACGGCCTGATATTGCGTGGCGACGTGTTCCGGCCGAAGGCGGAAGGCAAATGGCCGGTTCTGCTGACCTATGGTCCCTACGCGAAGGGGCTCGCCTTTCAGGACGGCTATCCGAGCGCCTGGCAGAAGATGATCGCCGGCCAACCTGACGTCGCCTACGGCTCAACCAACAAATATCAGAATTGGGAAGTGGTCGACCCCGAGAAGTGGGTACCTCATGGCTATGTTTGCGTCCGGGTCGACTCGCGCGGCACCGGACGATCGCCCGGATATGTCGATCATTTTTCCCCTCGGGAGACGCGCGACTTTTACCAATGCATCGAATGGGCCGGCGTCCAGATCTGGTCGAATGGCAACGTCGGCCTGAATGGCGTCTCCTATTACGGCATCAACCAGTGGCACGTGGCCTCCCTGCAGCCGCCCCATCTCAAGGCCATGTGTATCTGGGAAGGCGCGGCCGACTGGTATCGCGACATGACGCACCATGGGGGTATTCTCTCGACGTTCTGGGCCAACTGGTACGACATGCAGGTGAAGACCGTACAGTTTGGCTTGGGTGAAAGAGGCCCGCGCAGCAAGGTTACCGGCGCATTGGTGTGCGGCGACGAAACCATGTCGGACGAAGAACTGGCGCGTAACCGTTCGAGCTTTGGGGACGAGATTCTCGCGCACCCTCTCGACGACGATTACCATCAAGCGCGCTCGCCAGACTGGGACAAAGTTATCGTGCCGTTCATGTCGGCGGCAAACTGGGGCGGCCAGGGCCTGCACCCGCGCGGCAATTTCGAAGGTTTTGTTCGGGCGGCATCGAAGCAGAAGTGGCTGGAATGCCACGGGCTGGAACATTGGACCCATTTTTACACCGATTACGGCCGCGAATTGCAGAAGCGGTTCTTCGATTGCCATCTCAAAGGCGAAGCTAACGATTGGGCTCGACAGCCGAAAGTCCAGCTCCAGGTCCGCCACATCGATGGTTTCGTCGAGCGGCATGAAACCGACTGGCCCCTGCCGGCGACGGTCTGGACCAGGTTTTACCTTGATCCCACCGATCAGACCCTCTCGCTGCAGCCGCCCGCGGAGGACGCGCAGATCAGCTTTGCGGCCATGGGCGATGGACTGACGTTTATGTCGAGGCCGTTGACAGAAGACACCGAGATCACCGGCCCGCTGGCGGCGGATTTGCGCATTTCGTCGAGCACCGAGGACGCCGATATCTTTGTGGTGTTCCGGGTGTTCAGTCCGGACCTGCGCGAGGTAACGTTTGCAGGTGCGATTGATCCGCACACACCGGTGGCGCAGGGCTGGCTGCGCGCCTCGCACCGCAAACTCGACGAGAATCTAACTCGACCGTACCGCCCTTACCACAGCCATGACGAGGCGCAGCCCTTGCAGCCGGGCAAACCAGTCGATCTCTCAATCGAGCTATGGCCGACGTCGATCGTCGTCCCCAAGGGGTATCGCATTGCATTAAGTGTTCGCGGCAGGGATTATCAGTGGCAGGCGACGACGGGCGCGAAACTCTCCAATTTCAAAAATGAGCTGCTGGGATGCGGACCCTTTCTGCACGATGATCCCCGCGACCGGCCTCGCCGGCTGTTCGCAGGGACGACCACGCTGCATATCGACCGAAAGGGTTTTTGCCACGTCCTGCTTCCGGTTATCCCAGCTCATTAGGATAGGCCTAGACTAGAATGCCGGTCGCTGCGGACTTGCAACCGGCGGCGTCAGCACGAGCGGCGGCTTCGGCTTCGGCGGGCGCACGACGCTGGGCCCGGGAGCCGGGCGAACCTCAATCGGCGGCGGCAGCGGCGCAACCTG
>JAQGKJ010000264.1 GCA_028290165.1 Bradyrhizobium sp.
CAATATTGAAGGTGAGGCACGTGCCTTTGATCTGCAGATCGAGGAACGTATGGCAAATGGACATATTCCTGATCTCAGGCGCGCGCCCGTCTGCGAATATTTCTACAATAACCCGTGGCGACATCCAGAATATGTAAAGCTCGATTTTGGGCAGATCTTCGAGCGTATTGACAATGCCATACGGCGAAGTGGTCCGCAGAAGGGTAGGGCTCGCGTGATGGAGATCGGCTGCGGTCCGGGCTTTATCAGTCTCGAACTGGCCCGCGCGGGCCATGACGTTCTGGGTCTTGATGTCTCATCAAAGGCAATAGCAATAGCGAAGAGTGTAGCCTCGACTGATCCCTGGATATCCGAGCGCGGGCCACTCGAGTACAGAGTTGCCGACTTTCTTGCAGATGACGACCTTGTGAGAGCATCGTTCGACTGCGTTGTAACGGTTGGAGCGCTTCATCATTGTCCGGATCAAGACGGTGTGGGCGCGCGCGTAAGGGATCTGTTGCGCCCTGAGGGGATATTCATTGTTCAGGAGCCGACAAGAGATCGCTATACGCGGGGACTCGCCACCTTTGTCCACATGGTCAGACTGCTTCTTTCGTCTGGAGGCGGCTTTTATCAAAATCTGTCGATCCCGACCGGTCAAATTCAGCTTGAAGCAGAGATTGACAAGATTTTCAAATCGTTGCGATACGAGGGCGAATGTGGCGAGAAGCTTCAAAGCCCAAATGATAACGAAGCCGGTTATTCTGAGATGCATGCGATGCTGTCTCGTTCGTTTCACACCGTAACATTGCAGGATACATCTGCATTTTTCCACGAGTTGATCGGTGGGTTACGATTTGACGAGACTACCAACACAAAGCTCGCTCGCTATATCCGCGATATCGATACGTTGCTTGTGCACGAGAAGGTGCTTCCTGCGACGGAGTTTTTCTTTGTCGGAAAGAACCGAACTTAGGTCGTCGGGGCGTGCTCCGAACGTCGCGCCGGCAATTGGAGACATGGATGAAAGTTTGTGTGATTGGCGTTGGGCGCATGGGCCGCCGGCACATTGCCGCAGCCCGCGGCGCCGGTTTTGAACTCGCCGGCATTTTCGACCAGTCTCCCGAGGCCCTCGCGGTGACGCTGACCGAATGCAGTGTCGAAAAGAATCGGGCATTCAGCGACGCAGGCGGAATGCTGATTGCCGTACGCCCCGACGCCGTGGTGATTTCAACGACGGCGCCGAGCCATTGCGAATTCGTTTGTGCGGCCGCCGCTGCCGGTGTGCGCTATATCCTGTGCGAGAAGCCGATGGCATCCTCGCTCGAAGAGTGCGACCGCATGATCGCCGCGTGCCGTGCGGCGGGGTCCAAACTGGCGGTCAATCATCAGATGCGCTTCATGGAGCAGTATACCGATATCAAGGCGCTTATCGAGACGCCGGAGTTCGGAGGACTGCGATCCATGGTGCTGACTGGGAGCAATTTCGGACTTGCCATGAACGGATCGCATTATTTCGAGGCTTTCCATTACTTGGCCAATGAAGCTGTCGCCAAGATATCGTGCTGGTTCGACCCCAACAATGTGCCCAATCCGAGAGGCCCGCAATATATCGATCGCTCAGGACAACTGCGCGCCGTCTCGGCATCCGGAGTGAGGTTGATGATCGAGCTTGGCGCTGATCTCGGCCACGGGATCGAGGTCATCTACGGATGCCGGAACGGACAGATATTGGTCGATGAACTTGCAGGCTTCGTTCGAGGCATTCATCGGCAACCGGAATATCGAGACCTGCCGACCACGCGCTATGGAATGCCGGCCACCGAATTTCAGCGCAAGATCGCGCAGGCCGACGCTACCAAGCCGACGGAAGACCTCTGGCGTGCGATGCTCGCGGATCGGTCCTATCCCGATGGCGAGAGCGGTCGCCATGCCGTTGCGGCACTGGTGGCCGCGAACCTGTCGGGCGAAAACGGTGGTCGTTCGGTCGCTCTCGACAGCGGATTGCCGCTCGAGCGAAAATTCATGTGGGCCTGAGGAGGGCAGGTTTGTCGTCAGCAGTGAAAGTTGCCTTCGTTGGCGCGGGGTATATGGCGGAGGAGCACATGCGGGCATTCGCCAGCCTGCCCGATGTGACCATCGCCGGCATCCACAGCCGCGCGCGCGAGCGGGCGGAAAAGCTGGCGGCGGTCTACAATACGCAAGTCTGCGATTCAGTTTCCGACCTCTATGACAAAACAGGCGCCGACCTCGTTGTTGTGACCGTCATCGAGCTTTCCATGGCCGAGGTCGCCGCCGCGTGCTTCCTCCATCCCTGGACCGTGTTGCTCGAAAAGCCCGCCGGCTACGATCTCGCGGACGCGACCCGCATTCGCGACGCGGCGGTCCGCGCGCATAGCCGCGCATTTGTTGCCTTCAATCGCCGCGCTTATTCCAGCACGCGTCAGGCTCTCGAATTGCTTCAGGCCAATTCTTCGCAGCGCTTCATTAAAGTGGTTGATCAGCAGGATCAGCAAGCGGCCATGCTGCAGTCGAAGCAGCCGGAATTGGTGGCACGCAACTTTATGTTCGCCAACTCGATCCACTTGATCGACTACTTCCGTGTGCTTGGTCGCGGGGAAGTCGCCGGTGTCGAGCCGATCGTTTCCTGGAAGCCCGAGCAGCCGGGACTGGTTCTTGCCAGGATCGATTTCACCAGCGGCGACGTCGGCCTTTACGAGGGAATCTGGAATGGCCCGGGCCCCTGGATTGTCAGCGTCAACACTCCTGAACAGCGGATCGAAATGCGGCCGCTCGAACAGGTCTCGGTTCAACTGCGGGGTACCCGTGCCGTTACCCAGCTCGAGATCGATGACGACGACAAGACGTACAAGCCTGGATTACGCTATCAAGCAAGGCAGGCGGTCGCAGCCGCGCGCGGTGAGACTGCCGATTTGGCGACAATCCTGGATTCGTGGCACTCCATGAAGCTGGTCGCGGATATCTTTGGCCTGACATGATGGGTGCCGGCTCCGCCATCAGATCGGAAGCGGAAGTCGCCTCCATCCTTGAGGAGTTTGAGCGCCGCCGCGACGTATTCGGCGTGACCGTGGACGGAATATCTCTTTGGCGGCTTCTCCGGTTCGAGATTGCGTTCAGCATGCAGAACTTCGGACTCCCGCGGCACTCAATTCCCATGGCCGAAATGGTTGCAAGTATTTTTCGCGCGATCCGGCAGTTTCTTGTTGCGCCGCGTGGTCTTGAATATCTCGGGGCTACGATGAGTTCCGGCCTGCGGTTGTTTGATGAGCGCGGCTGGCACGACATCTATTTTGACCCCGTCATCGACAAAATCAGCGGCGGCGCCAAGATGTCATATATCGATGCCAGTGGCTTTGAGGAGAATGCGAGGCGCGCATTCCGTCAGCCGGTCTTCAACGATACCTCCGTGCTGGCCTTGAGCGCAGTGCTGGGCCGGATTTTTCGAACCCCGGGAAACGCCGCGACGTTTCGCACGCTTTCCGAGATTATTGTCAGCGATCTCGGCCTCGCTGAATTTACGCCTGAGAGGATTCGCCGCAAATTCAGCGTATTGAAGTGGCGGGTCCGACTCTATCGACTGATCTTTAAGCGGCTGCGGCCCCGTTGTGTGCTGGTGCCAAATTCAGGACAATTCGCGTTGTTCCTGGCCGCGAGAAGTCTCGGGATTCCGTTTGTCGAGATGCAGCACGGGGTCTTTACCGAGAATCATCCGGACTGTTTGCCTGCGAGTGCGCTCGATTACGATCGGGAATCGCTGCTGCTGCCTGATTGCCTGACCGTGTACGGTTCTTACTGGGCCGATCGGCTGGGCGGCACGGCACTTGGCAAACTAGGACGCATTCGCGCAGTGGGTGCCCCGTTAATTGAACCCGGCAGGGCACTTCGACAGAGCAGTTTTTTGGCTGACCCCACCAAACCGACCCTTACTCTGACGACGCAGGGTGGGATCATTGGTCGGAAAGCTATCAATTTTGTGCGCGATTTCCTAAACCTTTATACGGGTCCCCTGCAATTCAACATCAGGCTGCATCCGGGTTATGAAGCTGGAGCAGGTGGTTATGGTGCGGGTCTCACGGAAGATGCTCGCGTCAGCCTTTGGCCGGGCAACTCGAAACCGGATACCTATGAAATGATAGCGATGTCCGATCTCCACCTCAGCGTCTCCTCCGCGTGCCATTTTGAGGCCCTCGGAATCGGGACGCCGACCGGAATTCTGGCGCTGCCAAGTCATGAACTGGTGCTCGATCTCGCCCGGCGCGGTGACGCCATTCTGATCGACAGCCCCGAATCGCTTGCCGCTCTGGTGACGAACCGTTCCTGGGGCGTGGTTCCGCCCGACACATCGGATCGCTATTTTCGTCGCGACCATATCGCCAACATGCGGGCTGTGCTTGCCGAATGCCAGTCCGCTGACGCGGGGAAAACCCGGTGATCACGATCGTCGACTATGGGACCAGCAATCTCGGGTCGATGCAGAACATGCTCAGGAAAATCGGTGCGTCGACCAAGATTGCGGCTTCCCCGCAGGATTTGGAGGACGCGACAAAGATCATCGTGCCGGGCGTGGGCTCGTTTGACGCCGGAATGAAGAAACTGCGGCAATCGGGGATGATCCCGCTGCTCAACAAGAAAGTTGTTGTCGAACGAGTTCCGACCCTTGGTGTGTGTCTTGGGATGCAGTTGATGACGGAAAGCAGCGAGGAGGGCGAATTGCCCGGCCTGGGCTGGATCGAGGCCCAAACGTTGCGCTTTGACCAGCGCTCGGACCCGGGCCTGAAAGTACCTCACATGGGCTGGAACGAGGTCATTCCGGCCAAAACCTCAGCCCTCATTGCGGAGTTTCCGCCGGAGGCGCGT
>JAQGKJ010000270.1 GCA_028290165.1 Bradyrhizobium sp.
CCACCGCGGCACGCTGCAGCAGTTGCTGCTCGATGCCACGATCGAGCGGTTAGGTTCAGAGAATATTCTCACCAGCCATCATCTGACCGGTTGGACGGAAAGCGCTGACGGCGTCCGCGCCGACTTCATCGACAAGGCGACCGGCGAGTCCAGAGGCCACCATGACGGCGCGATCCTGATCGCTGCCGACGGCATCCACTCCGCGATCCGCGAAAAGCTCTACCCGGAAGAAGGCCCGCCGATCTGGAACGGGCGCATCCTGTGGCGCGGCATTACTGCCGGTGACGCGTTTCTCTCCGGCCGCACCATGATCATGGCCGGCCACGAGATCCTGAAATTCGTCTGCTATCCGCTTTCGAAGGAGGCCGGCGCGTCGGGCAAATTCTGGATCAATTGGGTCGCCGAGCAGCACATGCCGCCGACCTACCAGTGGCGCCGCGAGGACTACAACCGTACCGCAAAACTCGAAGAGTTTCTGCCGTTGTTCAAAGACTAGAAGTTCGACTGGCTCGACGTCCCCCGCCTGATCCGCAATTGCCCGCACGCCTACGAATATCCGCTGGTCGACCGCGATCCGATCCCGCAATGGACGTTTGGGCGCGTCAGCCTGATGGGCGACGCCGCGCATCCGATGTACCCGATCGGCTCCAACGGCGCTTCGCAGGCGATCCTCGACGCCCGAGTCATCACCCGCGAGATTCTGGCGCTGGGCGCGACCCACGCGGCGCTGGCCGCCTACGAGGCGGAGCGCCGGCCCGCCACGACTGACCTCGTCATGCTCAACCGGCGCAACGGGCCGGAGCAGGTGATGCAGCTGGTCGAGGAGCGCGCGCCGGATGGTTACAACGTCGTCACCGACGTGCTGTCGCTTCAGGAACTGGAAGACATCGCCGCCAATTACAAGCGCGTCGCCGGCTTTCAGGTCGAAGCCCTCAACGCCAAGCCGCCGATCGTGACCATGCCGGCGCCGGAGACGCTCTCCAGCGCAGGGCATTGAAGAAGTAATCATCATCCGCGAAGGCGGATGATCCAGTATTCCGAAACGTCTCGATTCAAGGTGAGGCCGCGGCGTACTGAGGGCCCCACCGCTATCGGATCGCCTTCGCCGTCTCGACCAATCGCGCGCTTGCGGTCGACGTCGCGAGCACGGTACCGCCCTCGCCGGTCAGCTTCGCCTCAACGAAAGCAATCGTCTTGCCGATCTGCGTCACCTTCGCCTCGCCGACGATCGGCCCGATCTTTGCCGGCGCCAGAAAATTGACCGTCATGGTGACGGTCGCGGTGTAGAGTTTTCCATCGGTCATGATGAAGACCGCCGGACCCATAGTGTCGTCCAGCATGGCCGAGAGGATGCCGCCCTGGATAAAGCCGGCCGGATTGCAGAATTCTGGCTTGCCCTCAAAACCGATGCGAACCCATCCCTGCTCGGGCCGCGCATCGAGGACGTGCCAGCCGAGCAGCCGCGAACACGGCGGGATGTCGAGACGATCAAGCGCGGTTGCGGTCATGGGTGCCTCCGTTTGGCCATCCCTTACAGCCCGCCTGCTGACAGGATGGTGTCAGCAAGATGCGCCGAAGCGCGATGACCCGGAGCGGGCTCTAAAAACCCAGCCCATGCGCGATCACCTTGCGCATGACGTTCGGCAGCGCTTCGTCTTTCAGCGTCGCAACCGGCACCCAGCGCATTCCCTTGGGCGCACGGGCCCGCGCCGAAACGCTTGCGGTGTAGACCACGAGCTCAAGTGGAAAATGGGTAAAGACGTGCGTGACGACGCCGGCCTTGCGATGCCAGCGCGCAATGCCCCTCACGACGGGCGCCTGCCTCATCGCTGCCTTGTCGTCCTGCACGGCGAGCCAATGCGAGGTCGGCACTTCGGTCATGCTGCCGAGCAGGCCTTTCTCGGGACGGGTTTGGACCAGAAGTTCTTCGCCGCGCGTGACGACGAACGCCGCGCCCCGGCGCAGCGCGCCGGTTTTCTTCGGCGCCTTGCGCGGAAATGTCTCCTGGTCGCCGCGCGCACGGCCAAGGCAATCGTCGCTCAGCGGACACAGCGCACAGGCCGGCTTTTTCGGGGTGCAGATCGAGGCGCCCAAATCCATCAGCGCCTGGGCGCTATCGCCGGCGCGAGACTGCTCGTCGCCGGCGCGAGACTTCTCGTCGCCCGCTCTGGCCGCCCCGAGCAGTGTCATCGCCAGCTGCTGAATCCGCGGTTTGGCCTGAGGCAGCGGCGCCTCGACGGCAAACAGCCGCGACACCACGCGCTCGATATTGCCGTCGACCGGCATGGTGCGGCGGCCGAAGGCAATCGCGGCGATGGCGGCGGCGGTATAGGGCCCGACTCCCGGCAGCGCGCGCAAACCTTCCTCGGTATCCGGAAATACGCCGCCATGCTCACGCCGCACCGCCACCGCGCAGGCGTGCAAATTGCGCGCACGCGAATAATAGCCGAGCCCGGCCCACATCCGCAGCACGTCGTCGAGCGAGGCGCGCCCGAGCGCGTCGACATCCGGCCAGCGCGCCAGGAATTTCAGGAAATACGGGCCGACCGTCTTGACGCCGGTCTGCTGCAGCATGATTTCCGATAGCCAGACAGCATAGGGATCGGCGAGTTCGCCCGGCGGCGGCCGCCAGGGCAGCCGACGCCGGTGCCGGTCGTACCATTCGAGCAGCAACGCGGGGCGAGAGTCACCGTGTTCGGTGAAAGGCTGCTTCTTCTTCGTTGCTGAGGGTTGGGCCACGACTCATTTTAAGATCAGAATCGGGCGCATGACCAGCGCCGCAGGCGGATTGCGGGCTA
>JAQGKJ010000271.1 GCA_028290165.1 Bradyrhizobium sp.
CTTGGCCGGCAGCCGCGGGATCAACAGCGGGAGCAGCAGCAAGGCGGAAAGGATGAAGGTCAGATTGACCCGCCAGCGCTCGGGCTCCGGATAAAATCCGTAGACGAACTGGGAAAACTTCGCGTGGATATAAGGCCAGCAGGCGCCGACCGGGTGCCCGGCGTTCTCGGCAAGGCATGCACTGCGATCGGTGCCGCGCCAGACCGCGTCGATCAGCAGGAATTTGAGCGCCGGAACGATGGTGAACCACAGCAGCAGTATGCCCACAATGGTAAGCAGGATGTTGGTCGGCGAATTCAACAGCCGGGTGCGCAGGAAGCCGACAAAGCCGGTGGTCTTGACCGGCGCGGGACGTTCGGGGACGAGTACCTCGCGGACAAAGGATGACGCGGCGATGTCGCTCATGCCGCCAGGCTCCGGCTGATGCGCCATCCATAGAAGCTCATGATCGCGCTCGTCACCAGCGAGATGATGAGATAGACGCCCATGGTGATGGCGATGATTTCAATCGCCTGTCCGGTCTGGCTCAGGGTCGTTCCCGCAAATACCGAGAACAGGTCGGGATAGCCGATCGCCACCGCCAGCGACGAGTTCTTGGTGAGATTGAGATACTGGTTGGTGAGCGGCGGCAGGATGACGCGCATCGCCTGCGGCACCACGATCAGCCGCAACGTCGAACCGCGCTGCAGCCCCAGCGAAGCGCCGGCCTCCATCTGCCCCTTGTGCACCGACTGGATGCCGGCGCGGACGATCTCGGCGATGAAGGCGGCGGTGTAGGTCGACAGCGCCACCGTCAGCGCCACGAATTCCGGAATCAGGCGCGAGCCTCCGGAAAAATTGAAGCCCTTGAGCTCGGGAATTTCAAACGTGACGGGCGCGCCGAATATCAGCGACGTCAGGAGCGGCAGCCCGATCAGCAGGCCCACTACATAGGGCCAGATCGTGATCAACCTGCCATTCTCGAACAACGCTCGGCGCGCGTAGCGCCGCAATAGCAGGGACCCGAGGATTGCAACCAGGATGGCGAACGCGAAGGGCTCGAGCCCGGGATCGGCGATCGGTTTTGGGACCACAAAACCGCGATTGGAGAGAAAGAAGCTGCCGAACAGCGAGATGCTCTGCCGCGGATTCGGCAGCGCGGCGAGCACCGCCAGATACCAGAACAGAATCTGGAACAATAGCGGCAGATTGCGGATCAGTTCGACATAGCCGCCTGAGATGCGCGACAGCAGCCAGTTCGGCGACAGCCGGCCCAGCGCCACGATAAATCCGATAATGGTAGCGAAGAATATGCCGATGATCGCGACCAGCAGCGTGTTGAGCAGACCCACCAGAAACACACGGGTGTAGGTGTCGGATCCGGAATACGGGATCAGGTTCTGGCTGACGTCAAAGCCCGCGGTATTCCTGAGAAAGCCGAAGCCGGACGTGATCCGCTGCGCCTCCAGATTGGCGCGCGCATTGGCCACGATCTCATAGCCGATCCAGACCAGCGCTGCGACGAACAAGATCTGAACGAAAAATCCCGGCCACCCCGCGCGGCCGCCGAGAGCGCGCCGCAATTTGGCGGCGAACTGCGGCGGTGGTGCCCGGGGCTCGATGCTCATCGCCGCATCCCCTGGTCAGCGATCAGCGGATCGGCGGCGCGTACTGAATTCCGCCCTTGTTCCAGAGCTGATTGAACCCGCGGGCAATCCCGAGTTTCGAGCCGGCGCCGACGTTGCGGTCGAAAGCTTCGCCGTAATTGCCGACCGCCTTCACGATCCGCGATACCCAATCCTTGGTGACGCCGAGCTGTTCGCCGAGATTGCCGTCGGTGCCGAATACCCGCTTGAGCTCCGGCTTGTCCGATTTTGCCATGTCGTCGACGTTCTTCTGGGTAACGCCGAGTTCTTCGGCGTCAACCATCGCAAACAGCGTCCACTTCACCAGATCGAACCATTGGTCGTCGCCGTGGCGGACCATCGGGCCGAGCGGCTCTTTCGAGATCACCTCGGGAAGCACGGCGTGATCGGCCGGATTGGAAAGTTTGAGACGCTCGGCATAAAGCTGCGACACGTCCGAGGTGAAGACGTCGCAGCGTCCGGATTCATAGGCCTTGACGGTTTCGTCGGCGCTGCCGAACGCGATCACCTCGTACTTCATATTGTTGCTTTTGAAGTAGTCGGCGAGATTCTGTTCCGTCGTGGTGCCGGTTTGCACGCAAACCGATGCGCTGTTCAGCTCCAGCGCGGAATTCACCTTGAGGGATTTTTTCACCAGAAAACCTTGGCCGTCATAATAGGTCACCCCGGTAAAGTTGGCGCCCAGCGAGGTGTCGCGCGACAGCGTCCAGGTCGTATTGCGCGACAGCACGTCGATCTCGCCGGACTGCAGCGCCGTGAAGCGATCCTTGGCCGACAACGGCACGAACTTGATCTTGGTCGGGTCGTTGAAGATCGCCGCCGCGATCGCGCGGCAGACGTCGACGTCGAGCCCGGTCCAGTTGCCCTTGTCATCCGGCGACGAGAAGCCCGGCAGGCCCTGGCTGACGCCGCAGGATAGCATGCCCCGGTCCTTGACCGTCTTGAGCGTTTGCGCAGTAGCAGCCTGGGCCGAAAGACCGGCGGCGAGAGCACGGGTAACAACCAGAGATACGCGTTTCATGGCAAAGCCTTTCAAGGGTCGTCCGGGAA
Organism: Bradyrhizobium sp.; assembly: GCA_028290165.1. The sequence goes on from JAQGKJ010000271.1 coordinate 2,676, forward strand.
CGTTTGCTTATCACCGCATGCGCCGATGGGCCAACCCTGTGATCCCCGCTGCAAACGCCCGGCCCGTCAGGCCCTTT
>JAQGKJ010000298.1 GCA_028290165.1 Bradyrhizobium sp.
CGCATCAGCTTGCCGCAGGCGTCCGCGCGTCCCGTCCGGGTCATCAGATCGTTCTGTTCCTGGCTCATCATGGCGGCGGTTCTCCGTGACAACACGATCGATCGTGAGATCGAATACGCGTTCGAAATCAAATTACTAGGCCTGCCGCCGCAGGCAAGCGCTTTCCTTGTTCAGATCGGTCTCATCACGAGACGCGGCAGCCGCAAGGCGGCTCAAAAAACCTTGATTGGAGTGCACGAAATTCAAGACTTTCGCCACAATCAGCGCCGCGTCGTCTTGCCGGTGGATGAGCTTGCCTGCGTAGCCGGCTCAGTCTTGAAATTCACCTCTCTCCGGCTATCTGTTCTGCATCTGGGCAGGAGACGGCAATGACCTGGTGTCAAGTTAGGGCCGCGCGCGTCAACGATGCCGGCAGGCTCACGCAAATCGCGGCGCGCGCGACCAAGCATGAAGGTGGATACGACGACGCGGCCATCGCCCGGTTCATGCCTGGGCTCAAGATCAATCTGGCGCTGATCGCGGCGGGATTGGTATTCGTGGCGGAGGACGAACTCGGCGTTCCGTGCGGCCATGTGGCGTTGCGGCCGACGGGAATGGGAGGCCTCGTTCTGCTCGAAGGCATTTTCGTCGATCCGGCCAGTTCGCGGGGCGGCATCGGCAGGCGTCTTTTTGCGACCGCGGTCGAGCAGGCGCGAAAGATGGCGGGAAACGTCATCCTGATCTATTCGAGTCCGCACTCGACAGGTTTCTATGCCCGCCAGGGCGCCATCAGGATCGGCACGACGCCGTTCGTGTTCTCCCCCGAGGTGCAGCTATCGATGTTCGCGTTTTCGATTCCGCCGCTGGACGACATCGGCGCTGGCGCCGATTAGCAAGGCCAGTTATTTTGGCGGCATGAAATCCGGCCGCAGCGTGCTGAAAATCCGTCCGGCGGTCCGTGACGATGCCGCGGATATCGCGCGCGTGCGTCGGGAAGCGATTTTATCGAAGGCCGCGGGTCATTACGATCAAACGATCTTGCATGATTGGGCCGACGCAGGCGATGTCGGGCGCATCCAGAAGCGAATTTCCGATCCGGACTATATCGTTCTGGTTGCCGCAACCGCTGACGAAATGATCGGCTTTGCGATGGCCGCGCTCTCGAAAAATGAATTGCAGGCGCTCTATACCAGGCCCAACCCGATCGGCCATGTCGGGCGGGCACTGCTTGCCGCGCTGGAGATCCGCGCCTTCGATGCGGTTCAATTCCTCCGCTGCGACGCTTCGCTCAACGCGGAGCATTTTTACAAGGCCAATGGGTATACCGAGCAGGGTCGCAAAGATCGTCTGTCGAGTTCCGGTGGCGTGATTTCCCGGGTGGTGCAAATGATAAAACGCCGCCCGAATTCCCGTCCGGGTTAGTGGCACGAGATCTGGAAGACTCTCAAAAGCTCGCTGCCGTCAGCGTACGCTAGAGCGGGATGACTTATCTTCGAATCGTCATCCCGTTCCAACTTTTTGTTTGAGCATGATCTTTTCGGAAAACCGCTGCACACTTTTCCGGATCATGCCCTAGCCAAATAAACCGGGCGACAGTTTCTCGCTCTCCCAGGCCCGCAAAAAATCCTGCTGCCGATCAAGCCACGCCGTCGCTGTCGTTCCCCATTCGACGACCCGTCCGGCATATACACCCATCAGCCAGATGTGCCGGATCGGCACGAACAGCGCCACGGCCTCGAAATCCGCCGGCGCGATCCGGCGGACGCAGCGGTAGCCATCGATGAAGGCAACCCACATGGCATGTCGGCGCCGCTCGAACGACAGTTGGGCCCAGAGGTGCACGGCGAGGTCGTAGGCGAGATAGCCGAAACCGCCATCGTCGAAATCGAAGAATTTCGCCTGTCCGGCTTTCGCGCCCTCGGTGAGGATGTGGACGTTGACGCCGTGGCAATCGCCATGGCAGCGCGTCCAGTTCAGATCCGGCAGAGCGCCGACCGATGCGTCCAGCCGGGATGCCAGCTCCGAAAGGTAACGTCGGGATTCATCCGTCATGTCCTTCAGTTCCTTCACGGCGGCGACCTGGCGATGCAGAAGATGGTCCAGATCCAGCCGATATCGGCCGGCCTCCCGATCGGCAAAACTCTCCGCGGCGTTATGGAGGCGCGCGAGGGTCACGCCCTGCGCCCGCGCATCCTCCGGCGCGTCGAGTTTCGGCGGGCGTCCTTCGGCGTGCCGAAACAGCACGGCCGGACGCGGGCCGTCCGGCATCGCGGCCTGGGAAAACAGCGCGCCGTCACGCGCTGGTACTGCTGTCGCAACCGGCACATCGGCCGCATCCAGAAAAGCGAGAAACCGGGTTTCGGCATCGACATCGGCGACGGCGGCCCGACATCCGGAAGATGTAACGCATTTGATCCGCCGGGCGGATCGCAAAGCTGTCGTTAAAGCCGCGTTGCAGCAGACTACATTGCAGCGGCGTCGCGAATTCGTATTGGGCGCCAACAAATGCGGCGACTGCGTCTGCGGTCGCCGTGGCGTAGGTCACCCGGAGCACTTCGGTCTGCGATCCCGTCATGGTCCTTATTTTAGCACAACGCGAGGCTCGCCGAAGGGTCGTGAACACTTCGACATAATACGCGTCGTCGATCTTCAGAGCCCGGCGCTCCAGAAGCGGCGGCGGCTCGGTTGCGCCAATCAGGAATGTGGCGCGGCATCGAGCCCGAAGTGGCGGATGATTTCCTGCGCGGTCGCTGACGCCGGCTGCACCTCGGTGTTCAGCGTCAGGCAGTCGGACC
>JAQGKJ010000312.1 GCA_028290165.1 Bradyrhizobium sp.
GGATATTCGTTCGCTTGTGCATGCCCTAGACTCGCACACGCGAGTCCTTCAGGGAATCCCCAAGCGAATCGAAGTGTTAGATTTGGTCCACTAGGTGGGCGTACCTGAATGGCCTGTTAACAGGCGATCGGACGAATAGCTGCGGACCGAACAGCTACTTGTGATCCGCCTGCCCCGATTCCGCCCTTGAGCGGCGCTATCCGGCCCAGGATGTTCCAGCTGCAAAAACGGTCTGAAATGGCGCGACGAACACTACCCGCGATGGGTGCGGCAATCATGGTGCTTGCATTTCTGGCGACGTTGACGCTGCCGGCCGATGCGCGCGGCCACGGATTTGGCCGGGGGTTCGGTGGGCACGGCTTCGGCGGCCATGGCATGCGCGGCGCGCCACTCGTGGGCGATCGTCGCCATGGCGACGACGCCTACGTCAAGGCGGCATCCGATGAAAACGACAAGCTGCTGAACAGCAAGCTCAAGAGCATCTGCCGCGGCTGCTGAGAATTCGCGAACTAACGCAAGGCTGATGCCCCGGCGATCCGGCCTACCAGATGCTGTTTCCAAAGAAGCCAAATCGCGGCGGCTGCTGCGCCACCAGCATCATCGGCGCCGGCGCAACGCGCTTCTTGGCAATCTTGCGCTTCGGTTGCGGCTTCGGCTCCGGCTTCTTTGGCTCCGATGCATCCGTCTGCTTCAGATCGGAGGGTTGCAGCTGCGCAAATGCCTCGCGCACGCGCGTCTTTGCCGAGACATCGGCGACCGTCGATGGAGCCGGGACACTGGCTTCCGTCTTCGCGGTCTGTGCAGGGACGATCGTGGGCAGGCTGGTATCGAAGACGACGGGCTCCGGCCATTTGCGATCGGAATGGATCCGTATCACGGGCAGACTAGCATCCGTGCTGTCTGCAGCCGGCAATTTCGGCGTAATCGCATCGACAACAAACAGCAGCGCGAGCAAGACTCCGCCGACATAGAAAAAATATCGCGCCAGGGGCATTTGAGTGTCGCTCCATCCGCGCGCTGCCGCGGATTACCACCTTAACTGGGGATGGCGCGATTGGTTCCTAGGGCTGTTATGCTCAAATAACAACGAAGTTACCGCTTCGTTACTGGCCGCTCAGCCGGCGCTAGACGTGGCTGGCCGCGACCAGCGAGCATCTCGCCCGATCGGCGTTGACGTTGATGAAACCGATATGCATGCGGGCAAAGGTCTTCCGGCTTTTCATGTTGACGACGTCGGAAATCAAACGCCTGCGGTCGGTTAGATGGCTGCCATCCCTGCGCAGAAACGAGCAGAACAGCTCGATGTCCTTGACCGGGTAATCGTTGGCGTTGCGCAGCGTAAACGTGACCAGGGCCTTCGACCCCAGACCGCCCCTTCGCCAGGACTGCGAGGAAATCTTCAATCCATCGACCGGGGCGGTTTCTGCGGGCGTAATCGCCTCCGCCGTCGCCGGGTTGAAGCCTGCCTGCGCAGTCGACGTGGCGGGAGCCGGCGATGGCGCCGGCCCGGTCGCGGTGGCAACCGCCAGCTGCACTGGTTTGCTTTCTGCAGGTTTGCTGGCAGAGCCGGACAGCAGCACCCATGCGCCTACTCCGGCAATCAGAACAGCGGGCACCCAGACAAATCCTGACCGAAAGTATTTGGCCGCCGGTTTCTCAGGTCGGCCCGAAAAGTTGCCGCCCGATGGTGCGGGCCCCGTCAATTCGATGCCATACAGCCCTGTGTCCATCGTCATCATCGCCACCGGCAGGCTAGAAAAGGCATATTGCCTGTTGCACCGCACAGTAAAAAAGCCGCGCGGGCATTACACCGCGCGGCTCCAAACACGACTGCCGACTGTGCGGTTCCGCCGCTTTCTCATCAATTGACGAGAGCTGTAATGGTTCCACGCAAACGCGACAATATTGGGACGTCGCCGCAGCCGGGTCAGGTCACGGAGTGGTGGGGATAGCCTTGCCGGAATGCGACCGCTAAATTGACCGTGCCGCCGTTTTGTGCCGCGGCCAACGATGGCATCGCCACGGGCGGCGCCAAAGAAGCCAATGGGAGATCGACGATGCCGATAGTCACCTGGGATCATGTTCACCTGCGCAGTCCGGATCCGGAGGCGACGGCGGCGTGGCTTGAAGATATTCTGGGCGGCGTGATCATCCGCGGCCCCGGGCGGATCGACGTCAAGCTCGGCGGCGCCAATGTGTTCATCGCGCCGGTCACGGCGGGCGACGGCGTCAACACGCCACCGGTGACGCCCTATCAGGGGCTCGACCATTTCGGGCTGACGGTCAAGGACATCGATGCGGTGGCCGCTGAGATCAAGGCCAAGGGGGTCGAATTCACCAAAGAGCCCACGACGATCCGGCCGGGCGTCCGAATCTGCTTCATCCGCGGGCCGCAGGGCATCTCGATCGAGCTTTTGGAGCGCGACAAGAAATATGCGTGACGGCTTTTAGGGTGACGCTGTCCGCTAGGTCATGCTGCCCGGCATGAAGCAACGGATGCTCATCCCGAGATAGCCGCGCAACGGCCAGACCATGGTTCGGCCGACGCGATTGGGTTCGGTGATCACGGCATCTTCCGGTACATCGATCCATTCGCCGTCGAGGCGCACGCGGTAATGACCGTCCTTCGATTCCCAATCGACATCGCTCACCGCGGATCCATCGGCGTCGGAGCAGCACGGCCCCTTGCCGGATTTGAGGCTGTCAAACCATGGTTTAAGCGGTGAACCGGCATAGCGACCATCGTCTCGGGCGTATCCGAGATGGGAAGCCGCACCCAGCAGCAGTACCGCAAAACCGATTGTCAGCGGCGTCTTGAAACGCCTCGCGCCGCGGTGTTGCGAATTTTGCCAGTCGTCTTCAGCGCATAAACGCGGCCCATCGCCGCCGGAATTGATCCAGTTGCTCACGTGTCTCCTGCTCCAGTACCCAGCGGCCTGTGCGGAAATATCCAAGCATTTCGCGTGCCAAGATTGTGGCGCGCGTATACCGTAACAGCACGGACTTGATTCGAGGATCGATACCTCTCGACGAATCGAGTCCGCGCAAATTATTGGTCAGGATCATTTTTTTACGCTAGCGCGGATTTCCGCTTGGCCGGAAAAACGCGCAATTGTCGTTGCCCGGTCACGCGGCCAAAGTGGATTGCAGCGGGTTGTCGTTGGGCGCGACGCCTGCGGTCAACCTGTCGCGTTGACGCTGCGTGCGGCGCTTTGGCATAACAAGTAACCGACTCCGCTGTGACGGACGTCGTAACCGGTCACATCATGAAGAACGGTCTGTATTCGATCCACGTCAGCCTGCAGGATGGGCGTACAGGCAAGGGCAGCGGCGTGATCATGTTCCGGGACGGCAAAATCCTCGGAGGCGATGCCTATTTGTTTTATACCGGCACCTACACGGCGAAGGGAGATACCTTCAAGGGTGAGGTGCTGGTTCAGCGCCATACCTCAAGTCCCGACGCCAATCCGCTGTTCGGCGGACCGAGCCCGGTCGGGATCGGCGTCTCCGGCACCTTCACCGATACCGCCGCTGTCATGAACGGGACGGCTCTCGTCGGCAAGGCGAGCCAGATCTTCTCCGCGACATTGCGCAAGCTGGCCGACATCGACTAGGCGCGTCTCGCGCTACTCCGCCGCCTGCTCCAGCGGGGCAATCCGGGGAAGGATGATCTGGATTCGCGTGCCGCCGCCCGGTTCGGAATCGAGGTCGAGCCGGCCGCCGAGGCGATTGGTGACGATGCTGTAGACGATATGCAGGCCGAGCCCGGTGCCCCCCTGATCGCGGCGGGTGGTGAAGAACGGGTCAAACGCGCGGCGCCGGACGTCGAGAGACATGCCGCAGCCATTGTCGGAAAAAATGATTTCGACATTGTCCTTGCCGGATTCACGGACCTGGATATCGACCGCGCCGGGCTTGCCGTCCGGAAACGCGTGCGCCACCGAATTGAGGAACAGGTTGGTGAGCACCTGTCCGTAGGGCCCGGGATAAGAGTTCATGATGAGGTTAGGCTGGCAGTCGACGTTAAGGGTCAGATTGTGCTTCCGCAAACCCGGCCGCAGGCTCATCACCACCTGCTCGGTGAGGTCACCGAGATCGAAGACGCGCTGATCGGAGTAGTTGCGGTCGGCAGCGACCTGCTTGAACGAGGTGATCAGTTCGGCCGCACGATTGAGATTGGCCACCAGCTGCGAGGACGCGTCACGGCTGGATTCCAGAAATTCATTCAACGATGACCGCCTGAGATCGCCGCGCGCCACTTCGGCGGCGAACAAGGCGGTCTTGCGCTCCAGCGACGAGGCTACCGTCAGGCTGATGCCGACGGGATTGTTGACCTCGTGGGCAACGCCCGCCACCAGCCGCCCGAGGGCTGCGAGCTTTTCCGCCTCGATCAGCGAGTTCTGGGTCTCGCGCAAATTGCGCAACGCGGCTTCGGCGGCGTCCTTGGCTTTACGCATCTCCAGTTCGCCGCGCTTGCGCTCGCCGATGTCGAGCGCGACGGTAACGATGCTTTCGATCTCGCCGTCGGCATCGAGCAGCGGAAGCTTGTTCACCAGCCATTGCCGCAAATTGCC
>JAQGKJ010000326.1 GCA_028290165.1 Bradyrhizobium sp.
CGCGCGCGATCGCGGCCTGTTGATCGCGGCCATCAACCAGGCCGCGGAGGGTCAGGGCGATATCGCCCCCGTGGAGGCGATGCTCGACGGCGCGAAAGAGCGCTGGGGGCAGTTCTTCGTCACCGCAGTGGAAGAAGACGAACGCGAGACCGAGGCCGCCATCGTTTACATGCTGGAGACCACCGAGCGTCGCGCGCTGGAGAACCAGATCAACCAGTCGCAGAAGATGGACATGGTCGGCCAGCTTGCCGGCGGCATCGCGCACGATTTCAACAATGTGCTCTCCGCCATCATGATGGCGAACGATTTCCTCTTGAACGCCCACAAGCCGACCGATCCGTCGTTCCAGGACATCATGCAGATCAAGCAGAATGCGACCCGCGCGGCGACGCTGGTGCGTCAGCTGCTGGCGTTCTCGCGGCGCCAGACGCTGCGGCCGCAGGTGCTCGATCTCGGCGATGCGCTGAGCGATCTCACCATGTTGTTGCGCCGGCTGATCGGCGAGAAGGTAAAACTCGATCTGGTGCATGGCCGCGATCTCTGGCCGGTCAAGGTCGACGTGTCGCAATTCGAACAGGTGATCGTCAATCTCGCCGTCAACGCCCGCGATGCGATGGCCGATGGCGGCAAGCTGACGGTCAGAACCGCCAATGTCACCTCGGAGGAATCCGCCCATTTCGCCTATAAGGGCATGCCGGCGGCGGATTACGTGCGGATCGACATCATCGACACCGGCAGCGGCATCGCGCCCGACATTGTCGACAAGATCTTTGAGCCGTTCTTCTCGACCAAGGAAGTCGGCAAGGGCACCGGCCTCGGCCTGTCGACGGTCTATGGCATCGTCAAGCAGACCGGCGGCTTCATCTATGTGGATAGCGAGGCCGACAAGGGCACTTCGTTCCATATCTTCCTGCCGCGCCATCATCCCGAGTTGGAGGAGCAGCCCGAGGCATCTGCGGCGAACGGTGCAGCCAAGGAGTCGCCGGCGGAGGCAAAGCCGAGGACCGATCTGACCGGGCAGGGCACCATCCTGCTGGTCGAAGACGAAGAGGGCCTGCGCTCGCTGAACGCGCGGGGTCTTCGTTCGCGCGGCTACAGCGTGATCGAGGCCTCGAATGGCATCGAGGCGATGGAAGCTCTGGAGCAGGAGAATGGCGCCGTCGATCTTGTCGTCTCCGACGTGGTGATGCCGGAAATGGACGGCCCGACCTTGCTCAAGACGATGCGCGGCCGCAATCCCGACCTCAAGATCATCTTTGTGTCCGGCTATGCGGAAGATGCCTTCGAGAAGAGCCTGCCGGAGAACCAGCAATTTGCGTTCCTGCCAAAACCGTTCACGCTGAGCCAGCTGGTGGCCGCGGTGAAGGAGACGATGACGCCATCGTAGTTTTTCGTCATGGCCGGGCTTGACCCGGCCATCCACCCCTTTCTTGCGGCACATCCCAAGACGTGGATGCCCGGGACAAGCCCGGGCATGACGAGCTGTCGGGCCCGCGACGGAGGGCCGCAGCCGGGGTTCCCTTTAGGGCTTCACTTTTAGGCAGCACTGCCCATGTTAGTAGCGCTTCCCCCTGCCGGGGATTTTAGGGAAATGACATGAAATTCACGCAACGCGCCCGGGGCGTCGTCCAGGCCATCGCCGTCACTTTGGCGCTGGCGCTGCCATTGGTAGCCGCCATCTCGCCGGCCGACGCCCGGGTGGGCGGGGGCATGAGCTCGGGTTCGCGGGGCGCGCGGACGTTTTCCGCGCCGCCGAGCACCTCGACTGCGCCGAGTGCGGCGCAACCGTTCAACCGCACCATGACCCAGCCGGGCAGCCCCGGTCTTGGCGCGCCGGTGGGCGCCGGCGGCGGGTTCTTCAACAGTCCCGGCCGGAGCATGCTCGGTGGCCTCGCCGCGGGCTTCCTGGGCGCCGGCCTGCTCGGCATGCTGTTCGGCGGCGGAATGTTCGGCGGGCTTGGCGGATTTTCGTCGATCTTCGGCCTGATCCTGCAGATCGGCTTGATTATCATCGTGGTCCGGCTGGCGATGTCGTGGTGGCAGCGCCGTCACGCGCCGGCGTCGGCCTATGCCGGCCCGGCCACGGGCGGGCTTGGCTCGCAATCGAGCTTCCGCACCGGAACGGGTTTTGGGTTGGGATCGGGCAGCGCGCCGCTTGAGATCCTGCCGGCCGATTACGAAGCCTTCGAACGGCTGCTCGGCGATATCCAGGCCGCGTGGTCGAACGAAGACACAGCCCGGCTGCACACGCTGGCGGCCCCCGAAATGGTGTCTTATTTCACCAGGGATCTCGAGGCGAATCGCGCCCGCAACGTCATCAACAAGGTTTCCGGCACCAAGCTGCTGCAGGGTGACCTCGCGGAAGCCTGGCGCGAGGGCGATACCGATTTCGCCAGCGTCGCGATGCGGTTCTCGCTGGTCGACAAGACCATCGATCGCACGTCCGGCCGGCTGGTCGAGGGCAGCGAGCAGCCGATGGAAGCCACCGAAGTCTGGACCTTCGTGCGGCCGCGCGGCGCCAACTGGGAGCTCTCGGCGATCCAGCAGACCTGATCCTCTGCGACACGACGATATGCTAGGCGCTGCGGTTCATTTCGCGGCGCCCTTTTTCGTGTCAGCCTCGCGCGGCCGGAATAATATCTTCGCCAATGTGTTGATGTCGGACAGGCCGGCGCTCAAGAGCCAGCCGGTCGATCAAGAACAATCGGGAGGATTTCGATGCCCAACTTCACGGCGATTATTTCACGCGTGTGCTTAGGCCTGACCGCGGCAGCTTCCGTCATTCTGGTCGCGGCGCCGCCCGCGCAGGCGCAATCGGCCGCCACCGGTTTCTTCGTGACCTCGACCGGCATCGGCAATGGCGCCAACCTCGGCGGTCTCGCCGGCGCCGACAATTATTGCCAGACGCTGGCGCAGGCCGCCGGCGCCGGCGCCAAAACCTGGCGCGCCTATCTCTCAATTCAGGCCGCCGATGGCAAGCCCGCGGTGAATGCGCGCGACCGCATCGGCAAGGGGCCGTGGCAGAATTCCAAGGGCGTCGTGATCGCCAAGGACGTCGCCGAGTTGCACGGCGCCAACAACCTGACCAAACAGACCGCGCTGACCGAGAAGGGCGATATCAATAACGGCCGCGGCGATACGCCGAACCGCCATGACGTGCTGACGGGATCGCAGCCCGACGGCACCGCATTTGCCGCAGATACCGACCGCACCTGCAAGAACTGGACGAGCAGCACGCAAGGCTCCGCGATGCTCGGTCATTCCGATCGCATCGGCCTGCGCGACGACGACGCCTCGAAATCCTGGAACAGCTCGCATCCCTCGCGCGGTCCGGACGGCGGCTGCTCGCAGGCCGATCTGCGGAGCACCGGCGGCGACGGCCTGTTGTATTGCTTCGCTGCGAACTAAGGTCCGCTTGGCGCGTTGCCGCTTTCACATAGCTCCGCTACGGCGGAGCTATGTGCGCGTCCGGCGAAGGAATTTCCATGCGTTATGAACTCTATTACTGGCCGGGCATTCAGGGCCGCGGCGAATATGTCCGGCTCGCGCTGGAAGAGGCAGGCGCCGATTACGCCGATGTCGCGCGTGGCGAGCGCGGCATGGCGGCGATGATGCGAATGATGGAGGCGCGCACCGCCACGCCGCCATTCGCCCCGCCGTTTCTTAAAGCCGGAAAACTCGTGATCGGGCAGACCGCCAACATCCTGCTCTATCTCGGCGCGCGCCATGCGCTGGCGCCGAAGGCGGAAGCAGGAAAGCTCTGGGTGCATCAGCTGCAGCTCACGGTGACTGATTTTGTGCTGGAAGTTCACGACACCCATCATCCGCTGGGGCCATCGCTCTATTACGAGGATCAGCGGGCGGCGGCGAAGAAGCGTACCGAGGAATTCTGGAAGGAGCGCGTGCCGAAATATCTGGGCTATTTCGAACGGCTGCTGGAGAGCAGCGGAGGTTTTTATGTTACCGGCCGCAGGCTCACCTACGCCGATCTGTCGCTGTTCCAGCTCGTGGAGGGACTGCGCTACGCCTTTCCGAAACGTATGAAGGCATTCGAGCGCAAAACTCCCGGCCTGGTCGGCCTGCACGACCGCGTCGCGGCGCGACCAAACATCAAGGCGTACCTGAACAACGACCGGCGTATTCCGTTCAATGAGGACGGGATTTTTCGGCGTTATAAGGAGCTGGATGTCTAAATGAGCGCGGAGCGTGCGATGAACTCCGCTTCACCTCTCCCATAGGGAGAGGGAGCTCTCTGCCGATGACGAGCGAAGGGCCACGGCCTCACCTGTTCCGTCCGTCGATCGGCGTCATTGCGAGTTGCGCCAGTTCGATGCCGTCGATGCAGGCGACGTTCAGCGCCACCACATCGGTGCCATCGGACTTCTTGCCGCGCGCGAACACGTCGACGCCGCAGTCGAGGCAGAGCTGATGCCGGATCGCGTGCTTGTTGAACAGATATTCTCTGAGATTGTCCTCGCCGGCGCGGAGCTGAAAGCTTTTCGGCGCCAGGAATGCAAAATGCAGGCCCTTCTTGGTGCAGATCGAGCAGTTGCACGCGGTCACCATGGCGAGATCCGTGGTGCATTCGAACCGCACCATGCCGCAATGGCAGCCGCCGGTGTAGGTCTTGGTGGTTGGCATCGTCGGCATCCGCTCCGAGGAATGGCTTCGACGCCAGTATAAGCCTCACCAAAGGCCGGGCACCAGCCGGTAGCGCACCCGCGCGGCGTAATCGGCATAGCCCGGCAGGCCCGCGATCAGCGCGCGCTCCTCGATGCGCGTGCGGATGGCGAACAAAAGGATGAACAGCGGCGACATCGCAACCCCCCACCACGAGCCCAGCAGCAGAGGCGCGCCGACGAAAAACAGCATGGTGCCGCTGTACATGGGATGCCGCACCCAGGCATAGGGTCCGGAAGAGACCACGCGGTGTCCCCGTTCGGTCTGCAACTTGACCACGGGGGCTGCGAAGGAATTTTCGCGCATCACCCACATGATAAAGCCGCTGGCGAACACCAGCATCGCCCATCCCAGCGCCTGCAGCGCTGTGGGGACCCTGACCCCGTGCTCGCGGACGTCGAACCCGATCGCGAGCAACCAGATCAGGGCGGCAAAGCCGAACACCAGCATGAATTTCTTGTCGGCTGCGGGCTGGTCGTTCTGCATCATCGGCCGCATCCGCTCGGCGAGCAGCGCCGGGTCGGTCTTGGCGAGCCACAATCCGCCGGCGACACCGAGGATCGCGAGGGTGCCTAAAAACACCCAAGCCGCCGGCCAGTGCAGCGTGCCCGCGGCCACGAACAACAGCACGCCCATCCCGACGATCCAGATCAGGTTTTGCAGCAGCAGTTTTGCGATCATGCGGGTTCCCGTTGGGTCACCATGATCGCGCGGTTTTTCGACGAACGTTTGGCGAGGTACCAGGTTTGCGAAGAGGTGGAATGCGGATCGCCCGAATGAGCCGGACGATGACGGCTTTGTGCGCGGCAGGTGATCGGCCGGATTCGGCCGCCCCTCACACCAGCTGATCGATCCGCGTGCCCTGGCCCGGCGGAAGCGGGGCCAGAACCGTCGGCTGGGATGCGCCGACTTTTTCGGCATCCCCGGCCGCCTGCACCGCTGGCGCCGTGGCCGCGCTGGTCTCGGGCGCTTTCACCGGGGACGACGCCGCTACGCTCGAAATGCTCGAAACACTCATCGGAAACATCCTCTTCGTTGCTGCCGACTGTGACGGAACCGAAGCGAATGCTTTATGAATCTGAACCATCAATCTCGCGCGATCAGGACCCATCCCGCCGCATGGTGAACGGGAAGCTGCAATTTTCCTGAAAAAGCACGGCTTTTGTCTAAAATCTTAAGCGACCTTCACTCGTTGGTGCCGCGCGAGATCGCGATCGACGCCTCGGTCTTGTTGCGCGTGCATTCGAAGTTGAGGCGGCGATAGCGCATCTTGATATCGTTGCCGCGCAATAGCCCCATCCGCGACATGCAGCGCGTGACGCCGGTAATGGTATCGTCCTTCGGCAGGGTAAAGACGATGGCCGCAGCATTTCCGACGAGGTCCAGGAAGGCGGGCTTCGCCTTGCGGCCGTCCGTCTTGGCATAGAGTTCGTTCTCGAAGTTGCGCCCCGAACAGCCCAGCGACATTTCCTTGGCCAGCGGGTGCGACAGATAGATGTTGTTCCCGGCTTTGAAGCCGACCTTGAGGCCGTCGATCCCGCCCCCGAGCTGGGCCGCGATGTCGTCGCAGCGGTCGGCGCGCGCTGGCGAGGTGGCTGATACGGTCAGCGAGACGGCGGCGAGAAGCGCGGCGGCGGCGAGCGTGGTCGATCGGCAAAACTGTCGTTTCAATGTCATTTTCAAATGCCCCCTTTACGCCATTGAAGCGTCCGCAAACGGTTAGCGCAAGGGTGGGTCTGGCCGCGAGGCTTTTTGCTCGTCACGGCCGGCTTGACTGGACCATCCACGACTTCTCTGCGTTATCCT
>JAQGKJ010000367.1 GCA_028290165.1 Bradyrhizobium sp.
ATCTTCTTGGCGCCGTCGGCCATGTCGGTAGCCGCGACGACGTTCAGCTTCGACTCGGCGAGGATCTTGCGGCCGAGCTCGACGTTGGTGCCCTCGAGCCGCACGACCAGCGGAACCTTGAGGCCGACTTCCTTGACCGCGGCGATCACGCCCTCGGCGATGATGTCGCACTTCATGATGCCGCCAAAGATGTTGACCAGGATGCCCTTCACGTTGGGATCGGCGAGGATGATCTTGAACGCGGCCGTGACCTTCTCCTTGTTGGCGCCGCCGCCGACGTCGAGGAAGTTGGCCGGGAACATGCCGTTCAGCTTGATGATATCCATCGTCGCCATCGCCAGCCCGGCGCCGTTGACCATGCAGCCGATATTGCCGTCCAGCGTAACGTAATTGAGGTCGTATTTCGATGCCTCGATTTCCTTGGGGTCTTCCTCGGTCTCGTCGCGCAGCGCCGCCACGTCGGGATGACGAAACAGCGCGTTGTCATCGAACGATACCTTGGCATCGAGCACGCGCAGATCGCCCTGTTTTGTCACCACCAGCGGATTGATCTCCAGCATCGCCATGTCCTTGGCAACGAAGGCGGTATAAAGCTGGGTCACTAGTTTTTCCGCCTGCTTGGCGAGATCGCCCTTAAGGCCCAACGCCTTGGCAACGGTGCGGCCGTGGTGGCCCATGATGCCGGTCGCCGGATCGACCGAGAAGGTCACGATCTTTTCCGGCGTGTTGTGCGCGACGTCCTCGATATTGACGCCGCCTTCGGTAGAGACCACGAACGACACTTCCGAGGTTTCGCGGTTGACCAGGATCGAAAGATAGAACTCCTTGTCGATGTCGGAGCCTTCTTCGATATAGAGCCGGTTGACCTGCTTGCCGTGCGGCCCGGTCTGTACCGTGACCAGCGTGGCGCCCAGCATCTGCTTGGCGAATTCATTGACCTCGGCAACCGATTTGGCGATGCGAACGCCGCCCTTGTCGCCGGCGGACGCTTCCTTGAACTTGCCCTTGCCGCGGCCGCCGGCATGGATCTGGCTCTTCACCACCCAGACCGGGCCGGGAAGGGTTTTCGCGGCGACGTCGGAATCGGCAGCCCGCAGCACCGGGGCGCCCTTCGAGATCGGCACGCCGAATTCATGCAGCAGCGCTTTGGCCTGGTATTCGTGGATGTTCATTTTCGACGCTCCGGACCCTCGTGCGGTGAGTTTGGAATTCACACCGGTTTTGCAACTGGCATACCATATACCAGAGGAAGTGCAAATTCGGAAACTGGGGTGCCGAAAGCCGATTTGCTGGATCTATCGGCCGATTTTGACGCGATCAGCGGCCGAGCAGATCCGGCGCGATCTTCTTGCAGGCATCGACCAGACCCTGCACCGCCCCGACCGACTTGTCGAATGCTTCGCGGTCCTTGCCGGCCAGTTCGATCTCGACGATGCGCTCGACCCCCTTCGATCCGATCACGACGGGCACGCCGACATACATGTCTTTCACGCCGTATTCGCCGTTGAGATAGGCGGCGCAGGGTAACACGCGCTTCTTGTCCTTGAGGTAGCTCTCGGCCATTGCGATCGCGGCGGCGGCCGGCGCGTAGAACGCCGAGCCGGTCTTCAGGAAGTTGACGATTTCGGCGCCGCCATTGCGCGTGCGATCGACGATCTCGTCGATCCGCGCCTGCGAGGTCCAGCCCATCTTGACCAGATCGGGCAAGGGAATGCCCGCCACCGTGGAATATCGCACCAGCGGAACCATCGTGTCGCCATGGCCGCCCAGCACGAAAGCGGTGACGTCTTCGACCGAGACGTTGAACTCGTCGGCCAGGAAATAACGGAAGCGCGAGGAGTCCAGCACGCCCGCCATGCCCACCACCTTCTTGTGCGGCATACCCGAGGCCTTCTGCAGCGCCCAAACCATGGCGTCGAGCGGATTGGTGATGCAGATGACGAAAGCATCGGGAGCGTATTTCTTGATGCCGGCGCCGACCTGCTCCATGACCTTGAGATTGATGCTCAGGAGATCGTCGCGGCTCATGCCGGGCTTGCGGGGTACGCCGGCGGTGACGATGCAGACCCTGGCGTTATCCAGCGCCTCGTAGGAATTGGCGCCGGTGAAATGCGCATCGAACCCGTCGACCGGCGAGGACTGCGCGATATCGAGCGCCTTGCCCTGCGGCACGCCCTCGGCGATGTCGAACATCACCACATCGCCCAGTTCCTTGAGCCCGATGAGGTGAGCCAGCGTTCCGCCGATCTGGCCGGAGCCAATCAAACCAATCTTGTCGCGCGCCATGGGAAATCTGTCCTTTGAACACGATGAAGGAGGGTAGAAGGAAGTTTAAATGCTGGTTATCCCTTTCGACCGACCCGTTCAAGTCGCGGCATGGTCAATTGTTATTCTTGCCTTGTTTTCGATCAGAGCCGCTCGTCACCCCGGGATGGCCCGAAGGACCAGACCCGGAATGACGGACCGCTACGTCTCCACCAGTCCCGTGCTCGACCCGCTGGCCGCGGAATCCTTGTGGCCGTGGGGCAGCGCAAGGTAGGATTCCGAGCTCATTTCGATCAGCCTTGACGAGGTCCGCTTGAACTCGTTCGCCTCATAGCCGTCGGTGGCGACATACAACGACTGGGGATCGGCTTCCGCTGAAGCCATCAGTTTCACGGCGTTGTCGTAAAGCGTATCGATCAGCGCGATGAACCGCTTGGCGGCGTTGCGATCGTCATAATCCATCACCGGAATGCGGTCGATCATGATGGTGTGATAATCGCGCGCGAGCCGAAGGTAGTCGGAAGCGGCAAGCGGCTGTTCGCACAGATCCTTGAACGAAAATCGCGCAACTCCGTCTGCCGAACACGGCACATGCAGGAGACGGCCCTTGATCGAGATATCGCGCGGCTTGCATTTGGCATTGCCGGTCATCCTCGCCCAGGCCCTGTCGAGCGCCGCATCGGCGGCGGCATCCGCCGGCACCAGCCACATTTTCACCCCAGCGAGTTTCTCAAGCCGGAAATCGGTGCGTGCGTCGAGCCGCAGCACGTCCATATGATCCGATATCTGCGCGATGAACGGTAGAAACAGCGCCCGGTTCAGTCCGCCCTTGTAGAGATCGTCGGGCGCAACGTTGGAGGTCGCGACCACCACGGTCCCAAGTTCGAACAGCTTTGTGAACAGTCGTCCCAGGATCATCGCGTCCGCGATGTCGGTGACGTGGAATTCGTCGAAGCACAAAAGCCAGGCCTCGTCGAAGATCGACGCCGCGGTGAGCGCGATCACATCGCCGTCGGCGATCTCGCCGCGCGCAATGTTCTGGCGATAGCCATAGATCCGCTCATGCACCTCGGCCATGAATTCGTGGAAATGCGCGCGGCGCTTGTGCTCGACCGAGCTATGCTGAAAAAACAGGTCCATCAGCATGGTCTTGCCGCGGCCGACTTCGCCGTGGACATAGAGGCCGCGCGGCGGCCCGCCGTTCTTATCGGTAAACAGCCGGCCCAGCAGGCCCTGCTTGCTCGCGGGCTTGTAGCTCGAAAGCCGCTGCTCGAGCGCCGCAAAGGCCTCGACGGCCTGTTCCTGCGCGGCGTCGGGCTCGAGCGCGCCGGAGGAGACGAGGGCCTGATAATGGGCGCGGAACGAGACGGACGGTGGCGACAGCATGGCCCCCTTTACGGCCCCAGCACGGCGAAAATTGCAAGCCGAGAATTGGTGCAGGGGGGTATGCGGGCGTGGGCGCTGAGAGCCGCTGCCTCGGCCTCATGGAAGTCATCATCCCCGGAACAGTACGCCCCGGCTTTTCGATTCATGACCAGCGCCTCTGGAATACTGGGTCGTCCGGTCAAGCCGGGCGATGACGATCGCGGGTGTGGCTCTACGGGCTCAGCGCGTAGGAATCCTCGACCACATAGGGGCCGCCGCCGGTGGAGGCGCGGGACGAGAACAGCACGAACCGCGAAGCGGTAAACACCGTGGTCGGAAAGTATCCGCGCACCGACAGATAGTCCGCGACATCCTGATTGGAGGCATCGCGCAGCCGCGCCAGCGTCACATGCGGGGTGAACTTGCGCCCCTCGGGATCGAGCCCGAAGCGCTGCATCAGCCGTTCCAGTTCGGCCTGCAGCTCGATCAATGGCCGGCTTGGCACCACCGAGGCCACCACCGCGCGCGGCTTACGTCCGCCAAAACTCGACAGGCCCTGCAGCGCAACTTCGAACGGCTTGCGATTGACCCGGAACAGGAGCGAGGCGATTTCATTCGCGGCAACCCCATCGATATCGCCGATGAAGCGGAGCGTGACATGATAATTTTCGGGATCGATCCAGCGGGCGCCGGGAAGGCCACCCCGCAAATTGGAAAGCGTCTGGCCGATCTCGGCCGGAATTTCCAGTCCAGTGAACAAACGCGGCATCGCAAGACTCCCGATGCTGAGGCATGATCCCGAAAAAGCCGGTCCCGGACTTGATCCGGGATGGACACCGGTTTTCGGGAAAGCCCTGAAACAAAGTCCGATGACGAATCACCTATCGCTAATTTCTACCGTAGTTATATGACTCTGCGAAAGCATCCGGCGTGCCGGCCCGGGAAAACACGGTGTTAGGGTTATTGTTGCCGGTTTTTCAACTACGTTGCCCGGATATCGCGCCAAGAAATGCCTCCACGGTAGGCAGGATATTTTTGACGATCTCGTCGATGCCCTCCGCCGTCGGGTGCATGCCGTCCGCCTGATTGAGCCTGGCATCGGCGGCGACGCCTGCCAGAAAAAATGGATACAGCGGCACGCCGAACTTTTTTGCCAAATCTGGATAGATCGCGTTGAAACGCGCCGAATAGTCGCTGCCGTAATTCGGCGGCGCGACCATGCCGCACAACAGAACCGCTATGCCGCGCGCCTTCAGCCGCGTCACGATGTCTGTCAGGGCAGCGCGGGTCACGGTGGGATCGGTGCCGCGCAGGGCATCGTTGGCGCCGAGTTCGACAAGGACGGCCTCGGTTCCCTCGGGCACCGACCAGTCGAGCCTGTCGCGGCCGCCGGAAGCGGTATCCCCGGAGACCCCGGCATTGATCATGTCAACCACTATCCCATTGGTCTTTAGAGCTTTTTGCAAGCGCTCGGGGAATGCGGCGGAGGCTGAAAGGCCAAGGCCCGCGCTCAGCGAATCACCCAACACCACCATCTTGATCGGTTTTGCCTCGGCCGCGGCCGGCGTCTGAGCAAACGCCCCTTCTGCCATCGCCACAACCACGCCCAATAACACGAGCATGTGCGTGAACATGCCGCGCTGCCTCTCGACCCGGCTGCCGGAAGTGCCATATGACCGAGCCATGGACAGTCTCATCGAACCCTCGTCGTTGGCCGGCCTTGAACCGGACACCATTTCCATCTCGAACGTCAACCTCTCGCTCGGCTCGGGCGTGGCGCGCGTTCATATTCTGAAAGATATCAGCCTTCGTGTGGCTTCCGGTGAAGCGCTCGGCCTGATCGGGCCATCAGGCTCCGGAAAATCCACCCTGCTGATGGTGATGGCGGGACTGGAGCGTCCCGACAGCGGAGAGGTGGTGGTCAACGGCACGCCTTTCAATGCCCTCGACGAGGACGCGCTGGCGCGGTTTCGTGGTCGCCAGGTCGGCATCGTATTCCAGTCGTTTCATCTGATACCGACCATGACCGCGCTGGAAAATGTCGCGGTGCCGCTGGAACTGGCCGGCAATCCTGACGCGGCGCGCCGCGCCGCGCAGGAACTGACCTCGGTCGGTCTCGGCGACCGCCTGCATCACTATCCCACGCAATTGTCCGGCGGCGAGCAGCAGCGCGTCGCATTGGCCCGCGCGCTGGCGCCCGATCCCGCGATCCTGGTGGCGGACGAGCCGACCGGCAATCTCGATGAGACCACGGGCAAGCAGATCGTCGATCTCCTGTTCACCAAACACACCGAGCGCTGCATGACCTTGGAGCAGGTGACCCACGACACCTCTCTGGCGCAGCGCTGCGACCGCGTGGTGAG
>JAQGKJ010000448.1 GCA_028290165.1 Bradyrhizobium sp.
ACCACAACGTCGTGCTCGTCGGAAATATCGCCGACGATCTCTTCCAGAATGTCCTCCAGCGTCACCATGCCTTCGACTTCGCCGTATTCGTCGACCACCAGCGCGAAGTGGGTCTTGCGGCGGCGGAAGGCCTTGAGCTGTTCGGATACGGGGCGCATCTCCGGCACGAACCATGGCGGCAGCGCGATGGTCGAGACGTCGATCCTGGACGTATCGCCCTCGGCAACGCGTATCGCGCGCAACAAATCCTTGGCGTGCAGCACGCCGATGATGTTTTCAGGCTTGTCGCGCCATAACGGAATCCGCGTGTATTCGGTGGCCAGGACCTCGCGCACCAGATCCTCCGGCGGCAGGTCGGCATTGATCATCACCATTTCGGTGCGATGAACCATCACGTCGGAGACCTGCAGTTCGCTCAGATCCAATAGCCCGCCGAGCATGTCGCGATCCTGCTTCTCGACGCCGCCTTCGTGGTGAATAAGGTCCACCGCGCCGCGCAGCCGCTCGGTCGGCGAAAGGATCGGCTGGTTGTGACCGATCTTGATGCCGAGCAACTTCATCAGGACGCGGACGATCGCCTCGATCACGGTGAGCAGCGGCCCCAACAGGTACACCATCACCTTCATCGGGCGCGCGACCAGCAATGCCACCCGCTCGGGGGCATTGATGGCGATGGTCTTCGGCAACACCTCGGCAAAGATCACGACCATGACCGTCATCACCGCCGTGGCGTAGAGCACGCCGACTTCACCGAACCAGGCGGTGAAGATGCCGGTCGCCAGCGCCGAGGCGCCGATATTGGCGATGTTGTTGCCGAGCAGCAGCGCGCCGATCATCCGCTCGCGCATGGCGAACAGGCTGGAGACGACAGCGGCTTCGCGATTGCCCTGCTTCGACAGCCGCATCATGCTGGCGCGGGAGGCGCCGGTCAGCGCGGTTTCACTGGCCGAGAAGAATGCGGAGACCAGCAGCAAGGCAACGACGATGGATAATGTAAGCCAGTCCGTCATGTCGACTTCATTTTTGTACCAGCTTGGCTTTCAGGAAATCGCGAACCAGCGACGGTTCGACGCCGGGCGCAATCACGGCGCGGCCGACCGCTTCCAGCAGGATGAAGGTGAGCCGGCCGCGCCTGACCTTCTTGTCCTGCGCCATCAGCGCCATCAGCGCGTCGGCATCCGCCAGCCCCTCCTGGGCAAATCCCGCGATCTCATGCAAATGGGTCGGCAGTCCGACTTCGGCAAGGTGATGTCGCACCCGCGCCGCGTCGGATTGCCCGATCATTCCGAGCTGGGCGGAAAATTCCGCCGCCAGCACCATGCCGATCGCAACGCCCTCGCCGTGAAACAGCCGGTCGGAAAAGCCGGTCGCGGCCTCCAGCGCATGGCCGAAGGTGTGGCCGAGATTGAGCAGCGCGCGTTCGCCGGTTTCGCGCTCGTCGCGCGCCACGATCGCGGCTTTCGCCCGGCAGGAGGTGGCGATGGCGTGTTCGCGCGCCGCGCCGCCGGCAAAGATATCGGCGTGGTTGGCCTCGAGCCAGGCGAAGAACGCTTCATCGCCGAGCACGCCATATTTGGCGACTTCGGCGTAGCCGGCGCGGAACTGGCGCGGCGGCAGCGTGTCGAGCACCGCGGTGTCGGCGATAACCAGCACCGGCTGGTGAAACGCGCCGAGCAGATTCTTCCCCTGCGGCGAATTGATCCCGGTCTTGCCGCCGACGGAAGAATCGACCTGCGCCAATAGCGAGGTCGGCACCTGCACGAAGTCGACCCCGCGGCGCAGGATCGCAGCGGCAAAGCCAGCGAGGTCGCCAACCACCCCGCCGCCGAGCGCGATCACCAGATCGTTGCGCTCGATCTTTGCCCGGATCAGCGCTTCCGAGACCTGTTCCAGGCCATGATAGGTTTTCGAGCCTTCGCCTTCGTCGACAATGATGCGCGAGGTGGCGATGCCGGCCTCCGCCAGCGAGGTCTCGGTCTTTTCCAGCCAATGCTTTGCGACATTGCGGTCGGTGACGATGGCGGTGCGCGCGCCCGGCCGCAATGCGGCGATGCACGCACCCAGCGATGGCAGCACGTCGCGGCCGATCACGATGTGATAGGCGCGCTCGCCGAGCGCGACGTCGACCTTGATGGGATCGGAATGTTTCAACGGCGCGGTCATGGCGTGGCGCCCGCGGTGTCGGATGCTGCTTTTGCGCCGTCGCCGCACAGAAGCGTGTGCAGGGCGTCCATGCATTCGTCGACGATCTTCTCGTGCGGCACGTCGCGCGACCAGATCGTCAGATCGGCGTGCTGATAGACCGGCTCGCGCTCGTCGATCAGGCGCCCGACGGTCGCGGCGGGGTCGGTGGTCTGCAGCAGCGGCCGGTCGGCGCGACGCTTCACGCGCTTCATAATGATGTCGGCATCCGCCTTGAGCCAGATCGAAACTGCCTTGCTGCGGATGCGGTTGCGGGTCTCCTCGCGCATGAAGGCGCCGCCGCCGGTGGCGAGCACGGCTGGACCACTGTCGAGCAGCCGCGCGATCACCCGCGCCTCGCCGTCCCTGAAATGCGGCTCGCCATGGCTCTCGAAGATATCCGGGATCGACATCCCGGCCGCCGCCTCGATTTCGCTATCGGCGTCGAGGAACGGCAGCCGCAGCCGCGCCGACAGCCGCCGCCCGATGGTGGATTTGCCGGCGCCCATCATGCCCACCAGCACGAGCGAACGCGTTCCCAGCGCCGTCATGATCTCGGCTTCCTGGGATGCGCCGGGGCCGGCCGTTGAGGCTGTTTCAGGCATCTCATTGCTCGATCGCCGCAGGAATTGCGGTATTCCGCGCCACCTATACTACCCCCGCCGATACCGTTGCCAGAGTCTCTTGCAAGGCAGCGGCGAACATGTTGGTAGTCAGGTCAGGCCATCCCACATGATTTCAATGGTTAATTCGCCGCCTGAGGCTCTGACATGCCCAGCCTGTTCCGCTTTCTGACGGTGGTCGCGGTGATCGGCGGCATCGTCTATGGCCTGATTTTCGCGCTGGCGAATTTCGTCAACCCGAAACCGCGGGAAATGACCGTCACCATCCCCGCAGACAAGTTCCTCAAGAAATAGCCGCTAGGGTCGAAGGATGCGTACCAGCAAAACCTCCGATACCAAACTGA
>JAQGKJ010000463.1 GCA_028290165.1 Bradyrhizobium sp.
CGCGCTCACGCAAAAATACCGGCCGTTGCTGTTGGCGGGCCTCGCGATGGTGGCGCTGCCGTTCGCCTTGTCGCTGCTCGGTCTCTCTCTCAACACCGGAACCATGGTGATCATCCTCGCGATCGCCGCCATGGGGCTCAATCTCTGCGTCGGTTACACCGGGCTGGTGTCGTTCGGCCACGGCACCTGGTTTGGCATCTGCGCCTACGCCGCGGGCCTGATCCAGCTGCACTGGTTCGGCGGCGAAATCTGGCTGCCGCTGCTGTTGTCGATGGTCATCGTCGCAGTCCTGTCTGCAGTCGTCGGCGTCATCATTTTGCGGCGCCGCGGCGTCTATTTCTCGCTGCTGACGCTGGCGCTCGGCGCGCTGACCTACACCGTTGCGTTCCGCTGGAGCAATGTGACCGGCGGCGAAGACGGCTTGCCCGGCTTGAAGCGCGGCAGCATCGGAACGCTCAGTCTCGATAATACGCTAACCTATTACATTACTGTCGCGTTGATCGGGTTGGCTGTGCTTTACGCGCTGCTTCGCCTGGCGCGATCGCCGTTCGGCCACGTTCTGGTGGCGATCCGCGAAAACCAGCTGCGCGCCACCTTCCAGGGTTATCCGGTCGAACGCTACAAACTCGTTGTCTACGTGATCTCCGCCGTGGTGACCGGGCTTGCCGGTGCGCTGCTCGCATTCCAGACCTATTTGGTTTCGGCGGAAGCGGTGTCGGTGCCCTTTTCCGGCGAACTGCTGGCCATGGTCGTGATCGGCGGCATGCGCAGCATGCTGGGGCCGGCGCTTGGCGCGCTGTTCTTCATCCTGTTCCGCGAACTGTTTTCGATCTGGACGCCGAATTGGTTGCTCTGGTTCGGGCTGATCTTCGTCGCCTTCGTGCTGTACTCGCCGGGTGGGCTGGTCGGCATCTGGGGGACGCTCGCCCGGCGCTTATGGCCCGCGCCGGAAGAATCCGCTGCCATGAGCAAGCGCAGGATTTATGAAGGCCTGCCGCTACCTCGATTCCTGACGCCCGAAGGCCTCAAGGGAACCGTGCTGGAGGTCAAAGGCATCTCAAAACATTTCGGCGGCATCCGCGCGGTCAGCAATGCAAGCCTTCAAGTCGGCGCCGGCGAGATCCACGCCTTGATCGGTCCGAACGGCGCCGGAAAAACCACCTTGTTCAACCTGATATCCGGCCTGCACCCTGCGGACCGCGGCACCATCAGCCTCAATGGCTGCGAAATCCAGGGCGTGCCGTCCGACCTGATCTGCCACAGCGGACTGGCGCGCTCGTTTCAAATCACCAACCTGTTTCGGGAGTTGTCGATCTATGAAAATTTGAGGCTTTCGCTGCAGGCGCAGCATGCGATGCGCTTTAATATTTGGCGCGACATCGACAGCTATCCGCAAGTGCACGCGGAAACGGCCGAGCTGATCAAGTTCCTGGGCCTGGAGGGCATCGAAGAGATCGAAGGCGGCGAACTGTCCTATGGCGGGCAGCGGCTGGTCGATCTGGGCATCGCGCTGGGATCCAAACCCCAGGTGCTGTTGCTCGACGAGCCGCTGGCAGGCCTCGCCGCCGCCGAGCGCGAGCGCGTATCCAACCTGATCAAGAACGTGGCCGCCAACATTCCCGTCCTGATCGTCGAGCACGACATCGACCGGGTGCTGGGTTTTTCGCAAGCCGTCACCGTGATGAACCAGGGCGAGGTGCTGATGACCGGTTCGCCCGACGCCGTGCGTGCCGACCGGCGCGTGCAGCAGATCTATACCGGCAGCGGCATCCCCGAGGTCGAACACAGCCGCAGCGATGCGGCCCACGGAGAAGCCGCGCAAATCCTGCGCTTCGAAGGCGTCAACACCTTCTACGGCAAGAGCCATATCCTTCACGACGCGACGCTGGATGTGCGCGAAGGCGAGATCGTCGCGCTGTTGGGTCGCAATGGCGCCGGCAAGTCCACGCTCTTGAAGACACTCGCCGGGTTGGTCCCGCTGGCATCGGGCACGATCGAATATGAAGGCCGCAACATCTCTCACATGCCGGCGCCGGACATTTCGCGCATGGGCATCGGCTACGTGCCGCAGGGGCGCGGCTTGTTCGCGGGCATGACGGTGCGGGAAAATCTCTCGCTCGGCCGTCTGGCGCGCAAGACCGACGGCAGCCACGGCGTGGTCTGGAGCGAGGAGCAAATCCTCCAATATTTTCCGCGCCTGAAAGAGCGCATCAATGTTGCCGCGGATTATCTGTCCGGCGGCGAGCAGCAGATGGTGGCGGTGGCACGCGCGATGTCGGGCAACGTGAAACTGCTGCTGCTGGACGAACCGTTCGAGGGCCTCGCGCCGACCGTGATCCTTGAACTCTTTAAAGTATTCGACCTGCTGCGCCGGCATACCTCCATCGTGATCGTCGAGCACAATCTCGATCTGGTGCTGGCGCTGGCCGACCGCGTCTTCGCGCTGGAGCGCGGCGCGGTGTTTCACCAGGGGCCCGCGGCGCCGTTGTTGACTGATCTGCAGTACCGGAAAAAGATTCTGTGGCTGTGATCTAGGGCCTGTCCTCAATTGAGCCAGATGATAGCAGCCGCGAGGTGGATTGCGGCGAGGAAATTTCTGGCGGTTTTGTCGTAGCGGGTGGCGATGGCGCGGTATTGCTTGAGCTTGCAGAAGAA
>JAQGKJ010000473.1 GCA_028290165.1 Bradyrhizobium sp.
AGGCGCCGCGGAACTTGAACGATCCGGTCCGCTGCAGCATTTCCGGCTTCAGGAAAACCCTGGTTCCCGCGCGTTCGTCAAGCGCCGGCGACGATATCAGGGGCGTCCGCACCGCGAACGGCGCAAGCACGCGCGCCGCCGCATCGATATCCATGCAACTGACCGGAAGGGCAAGGGATGGTTCCGCCATCCCTGACTTGTATCGCGTACGGCGACGCGCGGGCAAGATACTTAGCCGTGATCAGGCCACGAAACGCGGATGTTCCGTCGCAAATTCCGCCGCATCGCCTTGCGGCTCGAGGATGCGGATATCCCTGATATTGTCGATGAAAGCCCGTGCAGACGCTTCCCAGGTATGTTTGGCGGCAAAGTCGAGGCAGGCCTGCGGCGAAACCTTCAGAGCTGACAGGCAGGCTATTTTCAGATCGTCGTTCAACGCGCCGACCGGCGCGCTGCCGATCACATCGCGGGGCCCGGTCACCGGGAACGCCGCAACCGGCAGGCCGCTGGCAAGCGCCTCCAGCAGGACCAGACCAAAGGTGTCGGTCTTCCTCGGAAACACGAACACGTCGGCTGCGGCATAAGCCTCCGCCAGCACTTCGCCCTGCCGCGCGCCGAGAAAAATGGCTTGGGGATATTTTCGGGTCAATTCCGTCAGCGCCGGCCCATCACCGACGATCAGCTTGGTGCCAGGCAAATCGAGATCGAGAAACGCCTCGAGATTCTTTTCGACCGCGACGCGGCCGACGCACAGGAACACCGGGCGCGGCAGGCCAAGATCGGCGGCGCGCGGATGAAATTGCCGGGCGTCAACGCCGCGCGGCCATAGCACCACGTTGCGAAAACCGCGGGCACGCAACTCGTTCGCCAGCGCCGGCGTCGCCGCCATCACCGCCTGGCTGCCGCCATGGAAGGCGCGCAGCGCCCGCCAAATCCAGGACTCGGGTATCGGCAAGCGCGCCGAGATATATTCCGGAAAGCGGGTGTGGAAGCTCGTGGTGAAGGGTAAGCGATGTCTGCGGCAATGGCGCCGCACCAACAGCCCGATCGGCCCTTCGGTCGCGATGTGAATGCTGTCGGGCCGCACGTCTTCGATCAGCCGCGCGATTTTCGCCTGATGCGGCAGCGCCAGCCGCAGATCCGGATAGCTCGGCATGGCGACGGTGCGGAACGACAAGGGAGTGAGAAAGCTGACATCGACGCCGAGCGGTTTTGCGGCCTCTGCCATCATGGTCAGCGTCCGCACCACCCCGTTGACCTGAGGATGCCACGCATCGGTCGCGACCAGGATACGCATCAGGCGGCGCGCGCCGCGACCGGGGCGACGGGAACCGCCCGTCGCAGCGGATCGGTCCAGGTGATAATTTCAAACCGGCCGTCTTCGTGCTCGGCGAGCGCGGTGCAGCTTTCCACCCAGTCGCCGCAGTTCATATAGGTGATCCCGTGCTCGTCGCGGATGGTGGCGTAATGGATGTGGCCGCAGATCACCCCATCCGCATCGTGACGCCGCGCCTCGGCGGCCAGCGTCTGTTCGAAGGCGCCGATATAATTCACGGCGTTCTTGACTTTCAGCTTGGCCCATTGGGACAGCGACCAATAGGGCACGCCGAATGCGCGGCGGAAGAAGTTGACGAGGCGGTTCATCCGGATGGCGAAATCGTAGGCCTTGTCGCCGAGATGGGCGAGCCAGCGCGCGTTCTGCACCACGAGGTCGAAGATATCGCCGTGGATCACCAGATAGCGCCGGCCATCGACACCGGTATGGATTGTGTTTTCCACGACATCGATGCCGCCGAAATGGGTGCCGTAATAGTTCCTTAAGAATTCGTCGTGATTGCCGGGGACGTAGACGACCTTGGCGCCCTTGCGCGCCTTGCGCAGCATTTTCTGCACGAAGTCGTTGTGCGATTGCGGCCAGTACCAGTTGGATTGCAGCGCCCAGCCATCGACGATATCGCCGACCAGATAGATGGTATCGGCATCATGGCTGCGCAGAAAGTCCAGCAATTGTTCGGCTTGCGAGCCACGGGCTCCGAGATGGACGTCGGAGATAAATAAAGTGCGAAAGCGCCGTTCCGGCAACTCGTCACTCATAGCGTAGTTCCCATGCGCGAGCAGCTACCAGATTTCCATGACAGCGTGATGAAAAGTCACGCCGGCGCGGCGGCCCTGCACCATGACCGGCCCGCACACGGCGTCATAAATCGGCGCCCATCGCGCATAGGCGGGTTCAACGATGCTGCGATCGAGATCGGGTGTGTTCATTCGCTTGAGCCAGTTCCAACGCGAATCAATCGTTCGTTGGTACGGGATGGCGAATAGCAGCGCGTTGCGACAGCCAAACGACAGCCTCGATGTCATCCCCGCGAAGGGAGCTTTCAGTAAAACTTATGAAAATGATGGATCGGTCCATCGCCGTGGCCGACGCCGAGCCGATCGGCCGCCGCAATTGCGGCGCTGATCCAGGCCTTGGCGTGGCGCACGGCGGTTTCCATCTCCTCGCCCCTGGCGAGGCCTGCGGCAATGGCCGATGACAATGAGCATCCGGTACCGTGGGTATTCTTGGTGGCGATGCGCGGCGCCGATAGCGCTGCGGTGCCGTCGGCCGTGACGAGGTAGTCGATGCTTTCGCTGCCCTGTCCGTGCCCGCCCTTGATCAGCACCGCGGCACAGCCCATCGCCAGAAGCCGCTTGCCCTGGCGCTCGATGGCGGCTGCGTCGGGCGCGACCGGCTCCTCCAGCAGGGCAGCCGCCTCGGGGAGGTTCGGCGTGACCAGCGAGGCGCGCGGAATGAGTTTTGTTCGCAAGCGTTCGA
>JAQGKJ010000478.1 GCA_028290165.1 Bradyrhizobium sp.
GCGGCGCCGTCTATTCTTGTCTCACGCGCCTCACGGGCAGCGGACTGGCCGACGAAATCGGTGCGTATCGTGGTGCCGTTCGCGCCCGCCGGCTCGACCGATATCACCGCGCGCCTGGTCGGCAACCGCCTGCAGGAGGTCTGGGGCCAGTCGGTGGTGGTGGAGAACAAGCCGGGCGCCGGCGGCAACATCGCGGCCGATATGGTCGCCCATTCCGATCCCGACGGTTACACCATCTTCATCTCCGGCCCGGGAATGGCCACCAACCAGTTCCTGTATCCGTCGCTGAGCTATGATTCCGTCGGCGACTTCGCGCCGGTGACGATGCTGATCACCCAGCCCAATCTGATGTGCGTGTCGAATTCCTCGCCCGCGAAATCGGTCCGGGAGTTCATCGCCTATTGCAACGAGAACAAGGGCAAGGTCACCTACGCCTCGTCCGGCAACGGCACCACGCTGCATCTGAGCGGCGAATTGTTCAAGCGGCTGGCGAAGGTCGAGATGACGCATATACCGTATCGCGGCGGGGCGCCTGCGATCAACGACCTCATTCCGGGCCGTGTCGATGTCATCTTCGACAACATGCCCTCGATCGTGTCGCATGTGAGGGCCGGCAGCTTGCGCGGGCTCGCGGTGACGACCAAAGAGCGCGTCACAGCGGCGCCGGAGATCCCGACCATCGCCGAAACGGTGCCTGGCTTCGACGTGTTCTCCTGGTTCGGCTTCTTCGTGCCGGCAAAGACGCCGCAGGATATCGTCGCCAGGATCAACGCCGACACCAACGCGGCGCTGGCGTACGGCCCGGTCAAGTCGCGGTTCGAGGAACTGGGCGCGACCCCGAAAGGCTCGACCCCGGAACAGCTTGCCGCCTTCCTGCAATCGGAAATCGACAAATGGGGTCCGATCATTCGGGAGGCCAGGATCAGGGTCGAAAACTGACTACGGAACTGGCGGCTGGCGGGATGTCGGCCAGACCGCGGGCTGTCGAATCCCGGCCATTCCGGCGGCCAGGGACGAGGACGAGGACAGCCATTGAGCGATATTCGTGTGTTTTCGGCCTGTTAGCGCCCCTTTGAGCGATCAGCCCGTCTTCGCCCTGCGGGCTACGCCGGGCACGCGCCGCCTTCGGCTATCGCATGGCCGCGCCACGCGTAGCCAAAGGCGGAGCGTGGTGGACAGGGCAAGCCAGCCTGACTATAAACCCCCGCTCCAAGCCGCCTCGCGGCCCGGAAGTGCCCAGGTAGCTCAGTTGGTAGAGCATGCGACTGAAAATCGCAGTGTCGGTGGTTCGATCCCGCCCCTGGGCACCATTCGCCACCACTCAGGATAAAATTGCGAACGGCGCGTCTGTGCCGGCGCAATCGAGCGACCTGGTTCAAGTGGCAACTTCTCATCTCCATTCCAAT
Organism: Bradyrhizobium sp.; assembly: GCA_028290165.1. The sequence continues at coordinate 1,407 of JAQGKJ010000478.1, forward strand.
GCGATCGTAAGAGTGCGTCGATGATGGTGCTGGCCCCGGTTCTCACCCCGCATGGGTCGCTGATCATGAGGCGGGCGGAGGAGGCGCTTGGGGCCCAGCCCAATCCTCGGCTGGAGGAAGCGTTCTTGCGCGGGCCCGGGCATGGATTGTTGTACCTGGGCGCTGACGAAGTCGGCACGGCTCTGCCTCCGGTGCTGTCATACTGGCGGGAGTTTGCGGTTCGCTACGTAACCGCGCTCTGCGCGCTTCCGGATATCGCGGAGCGCGGCACCAAGCCGCCCGTACCGGTTCTAGTAGATGGTGAGTTGGACAAGATAGCCGCGGCCGTCCCGCCCATGACAGGCGCGGAATACCTGGCGGCGGATGTCCTGGCCGATCTTTGGCGAGGTATGGATGCAGCCTTCGATGCCGAACTGGCTGATGCCAAGCTTTCCGTCCAGGCGTTCCTCAAAGGCCGGCATCCAGCCTGGAATCTGGTTGGGCGCGTGCACTTCAACCTTGCCGAGAACAGGAAAGATGAGGTCACGCCATTCGCGTTCCTGGCAACCTACAGCACGCGGCTTTCGGCTCAGGCTAAAGCCCTGCATGTGCCGCTCGGCAGGGCCTTGCAGGAATATGCCGGCGCGAAGAATCGCGAGCGATTGCTGTCGCTGCTGCTGCCCGTCCAGCGAGCCGCCGAGCATTGCGCATGGTTGAAGGCCATGGTCGACGCGGGCGAGATCTTTCATCCGCTGCGCTGGAGCCCACAGCAAGCCCTGCAATTCCTCAACGACATGCCCGCGCTCGAAAGCGCCGGCATAGCCGTGCGCATGCCGGCGAATTGGGCGATGAACCGCCCTGCGCGTCCGCAGGTGCGGGCGACGGTCGGGGGACGCGCGCCGTCACAGCTGGGAATGGATGCGCTACTCGACTTCCAGATGGATGTGACGCTCGACGGCGAAAAGCTTTCGGCGGCCGAAGTCAAGCGGCTTCTGGCGCATTCAGACGGGTTGGTCCTGATCCGTGGCAAGTGGGTTCAGGTCGACCATGAACGTCTGCGCCGGACACTCGATAAATTTGAAGCGATCGAACGTCGTGCCGCCACCGACGGTTTGTCGTTCGGCGAGGCGATGCGCATGCTGGCTGGGGCAGGCATCGCCGGGAACGGCTCCGGGGGACTCGCGGATGTCGAGTGGAGCCAGACCGTAGCCGGTCCGTGGCTGGCGGAGACGTTGGCTGCCTTGCGCCGCCCCGATGGGCTCGCGCGGGTCGATCCCGGTAGATCCCTTCAGGGCAAGTTGCGGCCGTATCAATTGGCGGGTGTGCAATGGCTTTATTTGCTCACCCAACTCAGGCTTGGGGCCTGCCTTGCCGACGACATGGGGCTCGGCAAGACCATCCAGGTCTTGTCGCTGCTGCTGGTCCTGAAGAACGAGGCGGCACACG
>JAQGKJ010000481.1 GCA_028290165.1 Bradyrhizobium sp.
ACGAACGCTGATAGCCATCACGCTGCTGACGAGCGCGAGTTCGAAAGAGCGTGGAATATCTTCGCATGCTGCGAATTCCACCCGTGTTCGGCAAGTTTTGCGAGTTGCGCGGAGTTGGAAGACATGGCCTTTGATTTGTCGATGCCGATCCTGGTGGTCGATGACTACAACACCATGATCCGCATTATCCGCAACCTGCTCAAGCAGATCGGATTCGAGATGTCGACGACGCCACCGACGGATCGGCCGCGCTCGCCAAGATGCAGGGCAGGAAATACGGCCTGGTGATTTCCGACTGGAACATGGAGCCGATGACCGGTTACGATCTGCTCCGGGAAGTCAGCGCCAGCCCGGAGCTTTCGCAAACGCCCTTCATCATGATCGCCGAGGAATCAAAGACCGAAAACGTCATCGCCGCGAAGAAGGCCGGGGTCAGCAACTACATCGTCAAGCCGTTCAACGCCGCAACGCTGAAGACCAAGATGGAAGCGGTGTTCCCGGGCACGGCCGAGTAGCATAGCGCCGCAATCCTGTTTTCAGGGCAGGCGGCGACGGAGCGGCCTCCGCCGCTGCAAGCGCCCGATCCGCATTCGGCAGCAGCGAACGCCCGGCGGGGCGCCGTACTTCTACGGCTTCGAATTTTCATACTCAGCTAATATTGAGCGGCGATAGTCGCGTGGGCAGAGGAAGGCTTCATGTTTACGTTTGAGACGACCGATCCGAAGGAAGTCCGCCGTCTTCGTATCGCCCAATTCAACGGCAGAGCCGTAACCGCGAAGTCGGGCGGATTCGCCGTCACGGGTCACGTCCGATCGATTGTGGAAAGCAAATCAAGCATTCCGCCGCTCTGGTCCATCGCCATCGTGCCGAGCGCGCCCAAGGTCACGATCAACCCGCTGCGGCCCGCGCCCCGTGTTCGCGGCTTCGTGGAAGATTTCTACTGAGTCGCAGGGTTGCCCGCGACAGTTCAGCGCGCGACGCGCAGTGCTACACCGCACCCGGATGCAACAGCGCCGTGCGGACGAGGTCCGCCGTGTTTCGCGCACCAAGGCTTGCGCATCGCCTCGGCGCGATGGCTTTTGAAGGTCCTTGGGCTGATGCGCATTCGCATGGCGCCCTGTTTGTTGGAGTACCCCCTCGCTGATCAGGCTCAGGACCTCGCGCTCGCGTTTGATCAAAGGCTTCTGGCCGGGGCCCGATGAAACATGACGCCCGATGCGCGCGCATCCTTGGCAGGCCGCGTCTCCCAGCCGCCTGCGTGTCCGGGCCCGCCAACCGGCGCTTCCTGAGTCCCTGCGATCTGCTTCATCATGGCGCAGACGCGTTCGGTTTGCTGAAGTGCGTTTTCCACGACCTGCTGCAGATAAAGCCGATCTCCCGCGGCTTGCGAAAACTGGTGGCTGTGTTGCTCGATCTCGCCCACGTAGAGCAGCAGCGCGGTCAAGGGCCCGTTCAGCTATCGTGCGATCGCGGGCTCGCGCCTCATCCATCGCGCGCGCGGCGGACAGCCGGACAATTTCCAGATCGTCGTCGACCGGGGGGTGCTGGTTTCCAGCCACTTTGGAAAATGCGAATCGCTGGCTTCTTGGTGTGACATATAATTTGTCTAACGAGCCTATCCTCTTTGAGGGTTAATTTTGTACTCAGTAGGACTACTGAGATTGCAGTAGATCCTCGCGCCAGAGTCGGCAATCGCCGTGCATGAATTTGCCCGTAAAATCATGCTGATTGGGCCATCGACTTGCAACTTGCGACAAATTCTCCGTAATTCTACTGAGCGTAGAAGTGGCTGGCACGAACGCGAGTGCCCGTACTTTTGCGGGATCGGATTTACTTTTTAATTTACGGCGAAATGCTTTTCTGGTTTGCATGCCTGCGCGTGGCGGGCCGATCGTTGATGCCGAATCAGATTTGCGGAATCGCGGGCAATGATAGAGGCCAATCGAATCCAGGATTATCTGCAGCGCTTGACGCCGCTGGCACGCGGCAATCTGTTGACCGAGCTCGAGCGGCTCGAAGCGTGCGGCACCGAGATGCCCGGTGCCGCGGCGATCCTGGAGAAACTGCGCGCGGAATTTCGCAAGAGCGGGCAGACCACCGATCGCGTATCCAACGCCTCGCGCCATTTCTTCGCGCCGCTGGAACCGCTGCTGGTCGACGGCGCGCCCGAGCACAGCAATTCCGGCCGGATACAGCGCGGTTCGCTGTCCGCAATCTGGGAATGGATCAGCCGGGATCTATTGCCGACGATGGCGCGCGACTACATCAAGGCGATGAATGAGCTGATCGCTTCCGACAATCAGCGCGAAGCCCGGCAGGTTGCCGCCACGTTCCAGACCAAGGTCGTCAAATATCTCGAGAGCACCCTCAGCTCCGCCGATGGCGTCAATCAAACCCGCGTCAAGCTCGCAACCTACACAGCTTCGCGTGCAGCCTATAGCGACCTGACCAAGATCATGTGCGTGCTGCGCGCCCGCGACGCGCTGGCGAAGTTCAACGACGCGCTCCCGCCGGCGATCGGAGATTTCGATGACGCGCGGGTCGCCAAAACAACGGCGTTGCTGGATGCGTTTGGGGAAAGAAATGCCGACGCGCTTCCATTTGCGCTGGCGCTGGTCGCCAAGCGGCTCAAGACATCATGGCAATTGATCCGCCTTGCCTCCAAGGCCGCCGCCAGCAAAAACGCGGCAGACCTTGCCGCCACGCCCTACGCGATCACGGTCTCGATGGTGCTGGACCGGCTGGAGGACAAGCGGTCGTTATTGCGCGTTGCGCTGAAGAACAACCGGGTCATGGTCGCGAGGGAAATCCTGACCGAAATTTACGACACCGAATACGCCCTGCAGGTCCGTATCGACCTGCTCGATGAATCCGACTGGGGCGCGCGGCTGCAAAGCCTGATGGAGGCGATCGCTACGCTGGTCGAAGCCGAGGTGAGCCGGTTTCCCGACAATGTCGGCCACGTCCTGGGATCGCGCCGCCTGCGCAGCCATCAATCCCTGGCCGGACGCCTCACCTCTCTGGCGTGGAAGGGCCGCGATGCCGTAAGCGGCGGCGCGGCCTATTGCAGGAAGCTGATCAGCAAGCCGGCAAAATCCGGCGCCTAGCAGCGCGGCTTACGATTGCGGCCCGGTCGAACGCGTTGCGTCCCCGTTGGGGGCCCTCGCTATAAAGGCGTCGTATCGCAGGTTCAGAAATTTCTGAAGAAATCGTCCGTATACGACGAACCTGAACCACCAAAGTGCCTTCCGTCGCGTGCTCATGTGTCCCGTCCTCGATACTGGGAATGGACCCCTACCGGCATCATGAATAGCGCCGAACCCGGGAAGGCGGTGTGACATGCTTCACACTTGGCAAGACAATCGCCTAAGCGATTGAACCGCGTGTCCGCGCGCCAAAAGGCGGCTGTGGCGTGGATTTTTTTGCGGTTCCTGCCCGGGCGTTCGGAACCCGGATGCGAGGTCGCAGGTTTCCTTGCCAGGCAAATCACAGGGGCTTTTGGGGAACGCCGCCGGAGAACAACCGCGCATGTCCCCCAGTGCCGAGGCCACTTCCCTCAGTTCCCGCGAACATCAGATCCAGCTTCGCCGCGCCGTCATCGCCTCCACCATCGGGACCGCGATCGAGTGGTACGACTTCTTCCTCTACAGCACCGTCACCGGGCTCGTCTTCGCCAAACTGTTTTTTCCGCACTCGGACCCCTGGGTCGGGACCCTTGAGGCTTTTGCCATCTACGCCGTCGGCTTCATTGCCCGACCGGTTGGCGCCGCCATTTTCGGGCATTACGGCGACCGCATCGGCCGCAAGTCGACGCTGATCGCGACCCTGCTCCTGATGGGACTGGCCACCTTTGCGGTAGCCCTGGTCCCGACCTATACGAGCATCGGCATCTGGGGCGCGGTAATCCTCACCGTGCTGCGATTCATCCAGGGCGTAGGCGTCGGCGGTGAATGGGGCGGCTCGGTGCTGATGTCGATGGAATGGGCGCGCAACGATTCTTCGCGCGGGCTGATCGCGTCCTGGCCGCAATTCGGCGTGCCTTGCGGGCTTTTCCTCGCCAATCTTGCCGTCCTCGCGTTCAGCCAGATGTCAGGCGAACAATTTTTGGCCTGGGGCTGGCGGATCCCGTTCGCGCTCAGCCTCGTCCTGGTCGCCGTCGGTCTCTATATCCGGCTCGGCATTCTGGAGACGCCGGTGTTTTCCAAATTGCTCGCCGAGCGCAAGATTGACCGTACCCCGATGCTGACGGTGATCCGGCAATATCCGAAACAGATCCTGCTCTCGGCGCTGGCGCGCATGGCCGAGCAGGCGCCGTTTTACATCTTCACCGCCTTCATCTTTTCCTACGGCATCGATGCGCTGCACGTCTCCCGCAACTTCCTGCTGTCAGCCGTGCTCTCGGCCTCCGTGCTGTCGTTTATCTCGATCCCCCTGTTCGGTCATCTCTCCGACCGCATCGGCCGCAAGATCATGTACATGATCGGGGCGGCGGTGACCGGCGTGTTCGGCTTCATCTATTTCGCGATGCTCAACACCGGATCGGAACCCATCATATTTCTGGCGATCATCCTCTCGCTGGTGCCGCACGACATGCTGTACGGCCCGCAAGCCGCGCTGATCGCCGAAAGCTTTACCGGACGCCTGCGCTACAGCGGGTCCTCGCTCGGCTATCAGCTCGCATCCGTCATCGCCGGCGGCCCGGCGCCGCTGATCGCGACATGGCTGTACGGCAGGTATCATTCGGCGACCGCGATTGCGGTCTATATCGCGATTTGCGCCGTGATTACGCTGGCCGCGACCGCGCTGATGACCGATTACACCGGCAAGGACATTTCCGGGGAATATCAATCGCGGTGATTTGAGGTTTACACGCCACGTCAGTTTGCGATGATCGCCATCCAGAAATCCAACAAGCGCAACGAGAAGAAGGAGATGGCGATGGGTCGACGGATCGGATCACTGATGGGCATTGTGGCGCTGGCGGGCGTTTTGGCGTTCAATTCGACCGCCCACGCTCAGGCGGCAGCGCCGCCGGCCGAGAACGCGGCGCCGCCGACACCCGACAACGCCGTGATGCTCACCATCTTCCTGAAGCACGACGAGTCGCGCCCTTTAAGCGAACTCAACGCCCAGCTGGAGAGGCAAGGCTTCTACAAGGCCTTCCCCCCGCCGGGCATCGAAGTCGTCAGCTGGTACATCATGATGGGGATCGGACAGGTCGTCACCCTGCGGCTGCCGGCCTCGCGCCTTCGCGAGGTCAACCGCATCCTGGAGAACACCGCCTGGGGAAGCTATCGCACCGAATTCTATCCGACCTACGACTACAAGTCCGTCGGCATCGCCTCGCATGAGAAAGCGCAGTAGGCGGCTGCTACCGACGCGGCCGGGCATTTCAGTTGGCGACGCAGATGCGGGCAGGCTTCTGATGGAAAGAGACTCGGGTCTAGACCCGCCGCGCGTGCACCTTTTTAGGCGACAGGCCAAGAGGATTGATCTTTAGGAAGTCGTCCAGCTGGATCATGCACTTCGACCTTGTGCGGCAGCTTAGACCCCCAGCGCCACAGCACGAGATTTGCCATATCCGGCCGCGCCCCTGTCGCGAACGATGGCGTTAGGATTCCGGCCGCCCCTCTTGCGATAAGCATCTTGGCAATTTCCCAAGACGCGGGGGGTCGTCCGCTTGCAAGATCGTCGGCCCAAGGGCAAGCCATAGCCGCAAGGTCGATCATCTCGGCAGCACGTCCAGATTCCGTTCGCAGATCGACGATATCGTCAACGTCAACGTTGTAAGTGCAGATCGTTAGAGGATCAAAGCGGTGGGCGAAACCATGTCCCATTTCAACAAACATGCCTTCGACGGTCAAAGCGAGATAAAGTGCCGGCGTGCCGGCAGGATTAAAACGCCCACCCTTCGCCGCTGCACCGTCGCCTGATATTGGTGTCCAGGCCCATCTGGGATCGTGCGCTCGGTAACACGTCCCTTTCCATTTCAAGCGAAGCCGCCTGTCGCCACGTGATCAAGATAATCGCGAACGGCGGAGGCTTTGCCCTCCTTCACAAGCGATTCGGCCGTGCGGCCGCCAAAAGCTGAGATCGGCTCGGCTCGATACCAAGCCAAGGCCTGTTTTTCACCGCCTGCCCAATCCGCAATCCGCCCAATAATTTCGAGCATTTCGGTGGCACGAGTCTGTGTTTTCGGCGCCTCCAGGCGGGCAGCTCGATAGATCGTTTCCGGCTTTAGGCCGATGGTCTCTGCAAGTTGTCCTTTGGACATGCCGAAACGTTTCGCGACACGCTCTACCGAAACGCGGCCTTTGGAATCCAGGAATGTCAGCACAAAATAAGCGCCCGTGGACCTCGCCTTGTCCACCGCAGCCGCTGCGACAGAGCTAATACTGCCCCCGGCTTTCTTCTTCGAGCCCGCAGCTGTCAATCCACGCTTGATTTTGAGAGAGCCGATGCGAGCGGCGGCGCCAGAGCGAGGCTTTTTAGTGGTAGCCACCTTGTCACTCCATTTGCCATATTTCTATAGCATATTATATGGGACTTCAGCAGGATATGTCGAGAGATACCAATCCATATCGTGGATTTTATTTCCGTTGCGGGGATTCGCCTGGGGCGCTTAGGCGCGGCGATTTCCGAGTTAGACGAAAATGCGGTTGACATAGTTGGACCGCATTTGTCCTCGTTGCGAGGAGCAAAGCGATAAAGCAATCCCAAACTACCTTGCTCACCCAAACTATCGTGCTCAAGCGACGGATTGCTTCGTGGAGCCTGTCATCGCGTTAGAATGCGTTTTTCATCCCACTCTAAACCACCGCGTTCTTCGCAATGGTTTGCCGGAAATATTCCGCGCTGAGCTTTGGGGTTCGCTTCTGGGTCTTGAAGTCGACATAGACGAGGCCGAACCGGTCGGCAAAGCCGTCGCTCCACTCGAAATTGTCCATCAGGCTCCAGGCAAAATAGCCCTTGACCGGCACGCCCTCCGATGTCGCGCGGTGGAGATGCGTGAGGTGGTTGCGAAGGAACATGATGCGGTCGGAATCATCGACCTCTCCCCTGGCGGAGATCTCGTCGCTCGCCGCACAGCCGTTCTCGGTGATGTACATTTCCTTGACATTCCACAGCGACTGCATCTGCCGCGGAGCCCAGTACATCACCTCAGGTCCCAGCAGGTGCCACAGCGAAAGCATCCGCGGGTGCGATTTGTTGAACGGGATCGGGCGAAATCCGCGGTCGGACGCCACCACGTACACCGAAGGCCGATAGACGTTGATGCCGATGAAATCGACCGGCGAAGCGATGATCTTCAGCTCATCCTCGGTGAATTTCGGCGCGTCCTTGCCTGCGGCCGTGAGATAGGCGTCGGTGTACTTGCCCTCGAGGATGACGGTGAGGTAGCCGGCGTTCATTTCACGCGTTGCGATCTCGGCCGCCCTGATATTTTCGGGCGTTTCGATCGCCGGCACGGCGGTGCTGAAATTATCTGCCGGTCCGCATCTGGTCCCTGCTTTGGCATGGGCACGGATCGCCTGCACCGAAAGCCCCTGCGCCAGGACGGCATTGTGCCGGGCCTGATTCAGCTTTGCGTTCGACAGTTTCAGGCCCGGGGCAAATTCGATCCGGACTTTCTTGCCGTCGACCACCATCTCGGCCCCGCGATAGCCGAGATCCACGAAGGAATAAAACTCGTTGACCGTGAAGAAGCACTTCGCCCGGTCACTGAGCTGCCCCGCGGCATAGCCGGCATAGTCCGCGAACGCGTTCGCGGTGTCGCGGGATTGCCACCCTCCTTTGTCCTGCAGCGCCTGCGGCAGGTCCCAGTGGTAGAGCGTGGGAAAGGGTTCGATGCCGGCTGCGAGCAGCGCATCGATCAGGCGGTTGTAGAAGTCGAGACCCTTGGCATTCGGCTGGCCGGTGCCGTTGGGAAAGATTCGCGGCCAGGCGATCGAGAAGCGGTAGGCCTTGACGCCCATGTCCTGCATGAGCTTCACGTCATCCCTGTAGCGATGATAGTGATCGTTGGCGACGTCGGCGTTGGCGCCATCCTTGATCTTGCCCGGCGTGTGCGCGTAGGTGTCCCAGATCGAAGTGCCGCGGCCATCTTCCTTGACGGCGCCCTCGATCTGGAACGCAGACGTCGCGACGCCCCAGGAAAAGCCGTCCGGAAAGGTGGCGGCGATCCCCGGCGCCGGCTTCGGCTGACTTTCCGCGGGCGTCTGGGCGAAGCTGGCTGAAACAGCGCCTGTCGCCCCCAGCGCGGCAGCACCGGCGGCTTTGGCGAAGTCCCGCCTGGTGGGATTGGTCGGCATGGTCACCTGACGTCCGTTTGCCTGTGAAGGAAATCAGCTTCCTTCGCGAAGGCGGCCGGCGTCAAGCAAGCGGCGCCTCTACGCACTGGCCTGCATCTCAAGCGAAAGGCGCTGTCCACGAAAAAGCCCGCCGGTTCAGCCGGCGGGCTCATATCATTTGTCGCCCCGAGGACACTGTCGAACCGAGATCCCGGTACATCCGCGGTAATCTCGTATCGACGGGCTCAGGCGGCGCGAAGGTTTTCCGCGCTGGTCTTGCCGCGCTGGCTGTCGAGCTTCGATTCATATGAAAGCTTCTGGCCTTCATTGAGCGAGCCCATGCCGGCGCGCTCGACGGCGCTGATATGCACGAACACGTCGTTGCCGCCATCGTCAGGCTGAATGAAGCCAAAACCCTTGGTCGCGTTGAACCACTTAACTGTTCCGGTAGCCATCTTAACTTCTCCAAGATTGCGCAAAAGCGCTCTCGCCCGCACGACCATTCGCGCGGGCTTTAATCCGATTTCAACGATGTCTTGGGGAGTGGAGCCGGTTCGGCGCGATCAACAAGGCAAATCGATTAACTCGAATGGGCGGCGTTTACGCTGCTCTACTCGAAATAGCAAGCGAAAAGAAAATTCGCGCGATCAGTAACCGACCAGCGAACGCCCGAAATTCGTCGCCCTTGATGCGGTCACCACGCCATCCCGACTGTTTTGGACGAACATTTTTCGGAAAATTTTATTCATGCTGCGCGGTTTAACGTTACCCGGATATTTCAATTCTGCCCGCCGCAGTTTTCCATATTTGAAGCCATGCGTGCCGGTAAGAGACCTCCTCGCATCAGGGAGGAAACCAGCAATGACAAACCAGATGTCCGGCGACAATTTAGCGAAAAGCGCAACCTTCGGACGCCGGAAGGTGACGCCTCGGGTTTGCGTTGCCGATGGCAAGAAGCATCTCCGGGCATTTCTCACCGACATCCTTGAAGATCTCGGCTTCACCACGTCGGAATGCGCGAAGGCCGACGAGTTAGAGGCGATCCTCGAGAGCCAGCTTCCCGATCTCGTCGTGCTCAGCCTGTCGGCCGATGGCATCGAGGCCGGCAAGATCCTCGAGATTCTCGTACGCCAAAAATTCGGCGGCAAGGTTCTCGCCATCGGCGCCCGCGAGTCGATCCTGGTCAGGGCGGTGCGGCAGGTCGGCGAGGAATATGGCATCGCCATGCTGCCGCCGCTCACCACGCCATTCGCCGCCGGAACCCTGCGCGAACGAGTGTCGATGCTGCTCCCCGAGGAGCCGGCACCCAGCCCGGCGGTCCACGTCGCCGAAGCGCTGCACGCCGGCTGGCTGGAATTATGGTACCAGCAGAAAATCGATGCCCGCACGCTGGTTCGCCGCGGCGCCGAGGCGCTGGTGCGGATGCGGCATCCGACCTGGGGCGTGGTGCCGCCGGCCTACTTCATCCCCGAGGAGGACGATCCGCATTTCCTGCGCCTGTCGGACTTCGTGATCGACCGCGCCACGCAGGACTGGCGCTATCTGCTCGAGCAGCAAAGCCCGACCGATATCGCGATCAACCTGCCGGTCTCTTTTCTGAAAAACCCCCAGGCGGTGCGCGATCTCTGCCGGCGGACGCCGGCGCATCCGGCATTCGGCGGACTGCTCGTCGAGGTCAACGGCGCCGAGGTCATCGACAATCTCGATCTCTTGATCGATGTCACCAAAGAGGTGCGGTTTCACAATGTCGCGGTTTCGATCGGCAATCTCGGCACCGAATGGCCGGCGCTGATGGGACTCGACAACTTCCCCTTCGCTGAACTCAAGGTCAACCGGCAGTTCGTCACCGGCTGCGCCAACGACCGGCTGAAACAGACGGTATGCCGTCGCATCATCGAACTCGCCAAGGGATACGGCGCAACGGTGGTCGCCGAGGGCGTCGAGACCCGCGCCGATTTTGCCACGGCGAACGAGATGGGTTTCGATCTCGTGCAGGGCTATTTGTTCGGAAAACCGATGGGGCTGAAGAAATTTGCCCGCTCCGCGCTCACCCACTCGGTGCTGGCGTCGAAATGAGGCGATATCGGAGGCGGGATCAGCCGAGCCGGCTGATCTGCTCTTCGGTGACCACGCGCTCGATATTCTCGGTCTTGCTCTTGATGCGATAGCGTGGACGGCCGTCCGATTCGATCGGCAGGCAGGTGATAATGGTATAGACGCTGCGCTGCTTGACGACGGCGCGGCCCTGCGGTCCCTGCAGCTGATGGTGGACATCGTCGTTGATCGCGAAATTATGGGCCATCGCCTGTCCTCGGTTGAAGCCGGGCTTTTAGGCGCAATCGCCCGAAAACGCAACAAACTTCGTTGGTTAGCGGGGCGGAAAGCCCGAAAAATCAGGCCGCGAGCCGCAAAATCTCCATCACGTCGGCCGGTTCCCGGATCGGCTGCGGATTCGACCTTGTGAAGATCGAAAGCATGGCGTTTTCGCCGATCAGCTTGAATCGGTCTTCGCCGACGCCAACGTCGGAGAGTTTGCGTGGAAGCCCGAGTTTGCCGATGAAGGCGGCAAAGGCATCGCTGGCATCGAGCTCCGGCGCGCGCAACGCTCCTGCGATCGACTTTTGCGCCTCGGCGGTCGCGGGCCGGTTGTAGCGCAACACGCTCGGCATCATCACGGCCGTGCAGAAATAATGCGGCACGTCGCAGGTACCGCCCAGGACGTGGCCGATGGCGTGGCTCGCTCCCATCGGGACGCGTGCCTGCAGCCCGAAAGCCGACAGCCAGGACCCGAACTGGCAATTGACGCGGGCTTCCTGATCGTCCGGATTCTCTTTGGTCCGCAACAGGCCGTCATGGAGATGGCGCAGGCCGGCAAGGCAGGCACTGTCGACCAGCGGATTGCCCCGGATCGAGCAGATCGCTTCGATGCCGTGATCCATGGCGCGGGTGCCGGACCCGAGCCACAGTTTCTCCGGCGTGTATTTTGTGATCGCCGGATCCAGGATGATGGTCCGTGGCATCATCATCGGATGGTTGAAAATCTGCTTCAGCTTGCGGCGGGTATCGGTCACCAGCGTCCCCGAATTATATTCGCCGCCGGATAACGTGCTTGGGATCGCGATCATGCGGATTTTTGGGTTGCGGAACCCGCCAAATCGCCGTTCCGGCGTGGTCTCGTAACCGTTCAGCCCATCCTGATCGACGATCTCGTGCTCGATGCACATCAGGATGATTTTGGCGGCATCCACGACCGAGCCGCCGCCGATCGCGACGATCAAATCCGCGCTCGCCTCCCTCGCGTGAGCTGCGGCCTGCACCGCCACCTCGCGCGTGGTATGCTGAGCTATGCCGTCGAAGGTGCCGGCATATCGATCCCCGAGAGATTTACGGATTTTCTCGATCTCATCGGTCTTGGTGTTCAACGTCCGGCTCGCGATCAGGAACACGCGCCTGGCACCGAGCCGTTCGGCCTCCTCGCGCAGCGTCTCGGCGGCGGGCTTGCCATAGATGACAAAATCCATCGGAGGATATTGGTAGCTGCCCGGGGCTCGCATGTTTCGCTCCATTGACTGGTTGAAAAGTTGCTATTGCCCACTGAAGGCGGGTTTGCGTTTTCCGATGAAGGCCCGCACCGCTTCCTTATGATCGCTCGTCCGCGCGGCCTTGATCAGGTTTTCCGCTTCCTGATCCATCGAATCCAGCAAGTCCGACGTCACGGCATGATCGAGGTTGTCTTTGATGGACGCCAGCGCGATCGACGGACCCTCGGCCAGAGTCTTTGCGAGTGCAAAGGCGGCCTCGCGAAGTTCGGCGTCCGGCACCACGCGGTTGATGAGACCGAGCGTCTCGGCGCGGCGCGCGTCGATCCGTTCCGACAGAAACATCAGCTCTCGCGCCCGCGACGTTCCGGCAAGCCGCGTCAGCAACCACGCGATGCCATAGTCTCCGGTCAAACCGATGCGGGCGTATCCCGTGGCCATGATCGCGGATTCTGCGGCAATGCGGATATCGCAGGCGAGCGCGAGCGCCAGTCCGGCGCCTGCCGCGGGTCCGGGAAGGGCCGCGGTCGTCGGCTTTCTCACCGCCACCAGCGCACCGGTCAGGGTCCGCTGCTTCATTCGCAGGTCGGCGATGCGCTCCTCGAGCGCGATCTCGGCATTGCCCGTGTCATTCCCCATGCCCTTGACATCGCCTCCGGCGCAAAACGCATTGCCCGCGCCTGATATCAAGAGTGAACCGACCTTCGGATCATCGCCGCACTGCTTGATCATGCGCCGCAGCGCCGGCGTCAGTCGGTCGGACAGCGCGTTGCGCGCCTCCGGCCGGTTGAGCGTGATGAGCGCGACGCGGGACCGGATTTCGCAGAGCAGCTCGCTGGTTCCGGTATCGACCTCGATCCGATCTTCTGCCATTACAACTGCTCCCGTCTTGATGTCTCGAAAATCACGAACGCGAAAGCCTGAGAAACGCACGACGACGGGTCGCGCGTGGCGATCGCCTCTTGAGTAGCTATTTTCCAATTGACTGCATGAACTCGCGATCCGCTGCCGAAAGCGCCGCCGTCCAGGCCGGTTCGTCGCCCGGTTCGGGCAACAGGTGTCCGAATTCGATCATTTGCCGCGCCGGCAATTCTCCGACATAGATCCAGACGTCGCGGCTGTTTTCGACTTTTGCAACATCGCCGACCGCCTTCGCCATCAGGGCGATCATCCGCGATGTGTCGACCGCCGCGCGGCCGCTTCGGATAAGCCCGTAGACGAAGAGCTGATCATGCCTGAGCGGCGCGCCGCCCACAAAATAGTTGCCAGGCTTCACCTCCTGGAAG
>JAQGKJ010000513.1 GCA_028290165.1 Bradyrhizobium sp.
CGCGGGCGCGGTGAAACATGCTCTCGCCGAAAAAGGCGCGGCCGAGGCTGACGCCATAGAGCCCGCCGACCAGGTCGTCGTCCTGCCAGACCTCGACGCTGTGGCAATGCCCGAGTTCGTGCAAGCCTACATAGAGATCGCGGATGCGCTTGTTGATCCAGGTGTCGTCGCGGCCGGGCTGCGGCGCGGCGCACCCGGCGATGACAGCTTTGAAAGCGGTGTTGACGGTGACGGTGAAGGCGTCGGAACGCACCGTGCGCGCCAGACGCGAGGCGATGCGAAAGCCGTCGAGCGGGATCACGCCGCGCATTTCCGGCTCGACCCAGAACAGCGTCGGATCGTCGGCGCTCTCGGCCATCGGAAAGATGCCGCAGGCGTAAGCGCGCAGCAGCACTTCGGGGGTGATTTCGGAAGCGGTGGTGTCACGCGACGTCATGGCCCGGAGGATAGCAGGGTGAATGCAGGCATGCGATGGGGCGGACATCATTACGCCGGGATCGGGCGAGGTGCCGCGATCGAGCCTTCTTTTAGCGAGTCCGTGATGAAAGGCTTGATTTAGAATATAGAATCTATTATCCAAATCGTCATGTCCCGGCCATCCAAATTCTCGGCGGCGCAGATCCTCGACGCGGCGGCAACCCTGGTAGCGGCCGACGGGCCCGGTGCGGCCACGATCGGTGCGATCAGTGCCCGGCTCAAGGCGCCGTCTGGTTCGATCTATCATCGGTTCGCGTCGCGCGATGTGTTGCTCGGCCGCCTTTGGTTGAGCAAGGCGGCCTTCTTTCAAAACCGCTTTGCTGAGGCCCTGGTCCATCCCGACGCCGCCAGGGCCGGGCTTGAAGCCGCGCTCGCGCTGCCGCGATCCGCACGTGCCGACTTTGCCGGCGCACGGATCATGCTGCTTCACCGCCGCGACGACTTCCTGGCGGGAGACTGGCCGGTCGACATGGTCGAGGAGGCCGCCCGGCTGAGGCAGCAGGTCGACGCTGCCATGAAGGGCATGGCCCGGCGGTTATTCGCGCGCCCGAGCGCGGAGGCGCTTCGTTTGGCGACCTTTGTGATCCGCGACGTGCCGTTTGCCGCCGTTCATCGCCATGTCGCCGCTTATGAACCGCCACCGCTTTACGTCGATGACCTCATTGCAAAAGCCTATCAGGCGCTGATCGCGCCTGCGAGGAGTGACAACAGCAAGCGCGCTCGCAAGGAGGATCCCGATTAGCTCGTGCAACGGAGGAGGATCAGATGGACCTTTTAACGCAAACCAATGCGGACGCCGCGCGGCGCCTGTTCGAGGCGGTGGAGCACCGGAATTCACAGGCTGTCGCGGCGATCTACCACCCGAACATCGTGATCCATGAGGCTCCAGGCTTGCCATATGGGGAAGAGTATCGTGGCCACGAGGGAGCCCTCCGACACGGGCAAGGCTTCCGGGCAGCCTGGGATCGCTTCCAGCCTGCGAACGCGCGCGGTCTCGAGCCGCGCTTCACCGCACAGGACGAGTATGTCGCCGTGCAGTGGCGGCACAAGGCGGAAAACCGCGAGACCGGCGAGCGCATCGATCTGCCGGCCGCCGGCATCTATCGATTCGTTGACGCGATGGTCGTCGACTCCAGAATGTTCCACTTCGACATCGCGGCGTTGCTCGAGTTTTTGAATGACAATGCGCCGGAATGAGTTACGTCGCGGAGGATTCCTGAGCCGCGCTATCTCGCAGCATTCACGGGTGCCGTGGCGGGCGCGTTGGTGCGGCGAAACCGCACCACGATCCGCGTGCCGGCATGGTCCGGGTCGCGCTCGACGCTGGCCTCGAGCTTGGAGGCCATGGCGCTGACGATGCGCTGCCCCATGACGGTGGAGCGCGGATCGATCTTGACGTTGAGGCCGACGCCGTCGTCGGCGATCGACAGCACGAGATCGTCGGTTTGCGCGTGGAGGTCGACGTGTATCGGTCCGGCGCCGTCGGGATAGGCGTATTTGACGGCGTTCATGACCAACTCGTTGACGATGATGCCGATCGCGACCGCGCGGTCGGGATCGATCTCGATCGGCTCGGCTTTCAAGGTCAGCCGCGACATCCTGTTGCCCTCGGCGGACCTGCGGAGATCCTCGAGCAGGGCGTCCAGATACTGGTTCAGCAACACGCTTTTGAGATCGTGCGAAGTGTAGAGCCGGCGGTGAACCTGGGCCACCGCGGCGACCCGCCCCATCGCGTTGGTCAGGGCCGCCTTGACGTCGTCCTGGGTGCTCGAATTAGCCTGCAGGTGCAGCAGCGAGGCGATGATCTGCAAACTGTTGCCGACCCGGTGGTTGACCTCGCGCAGCAGCACCTCGCGCTCGGCGGCGAGCGCGGCATAGCGGTCGCGCGAGGCATGGACCTCGGCTTCGGCGTCGTCGCGGGCTTTCTGAATCCGGGCCTGCCGCAAAGCGCCGTCGATCGCGACCTGCAGCAGCGGGATGAAATCGCCGAGCGTATCCTTCATCAGGAAATCGGCGGCGCCGGCCTTCAATGCCGTGACCGCGATGCTGGAATCCTGTGCGGCGGTGACAAACACCACCGGCGGCGCATTCGGGATCGCCAGGATCAGCTCCAGGGTTTCGAGGCCGTCGAGGCCCGGCATATACTGATCGAGCGCGATGACATCGATGCCGCCCTGCTGCAGGCGGTCGAGGCCCTGCGTGCCGCTCGCCGCATGGACGACCGTGAAGCCGAGCCGCGTCAGGCCGCGGTCGACCAGCCGGGCCAGCGCCGCGTCATCGTCGATAAACAGCAATGTCGGTTTTGCTGGATTCATGCGGCGGCCGGCGCAACCTGAATGACGGAGAAAAACAGCCCGAGCTGACGAATGGCGTTGGCGAAGCTTTCGTAGTTCACCGGCTTGGTGATGTAGACGTTACAGCCGAGTTCATAGCAGCGCTTGATCTCCTGGGAATCGTCCGTCGTGGTGAGAACCACAACGGGGGCACATTTGAGATAAAGGTCTTCCTTGACCCGCCGCAAGATGTCGATGCCGGTCATGTCGGGCAGATTGAGATCGAGCAGGATCAGCAAGGCCCGGCCTCTGTGATCGAGGCCGGTGCCGTCTTTGCCGAACAGATAGTTGACCGCATCGGTACCGTTGGTGAACGGTACGATCTCGTTGTTGACGCCGGAGCGACGGATGTTGCGCTCGATCAGACGGGCGTGTCCCTCGTCGTCCTCGATCATGATGATGGTGACCGGCTTGCTCATGGATCCCTGTTCCGGTTGCTGGCTGTCCAGTTAATGGGTAGTGTTATCGTGAAAGTGCTGCCGCTGTTAAGTTCCGAAGCGACCTACATGGTACCACCCAACCGTCGCACCAGGGCGCGGACGTGGGCCAGTCCAATGCCCTGTCCGGGCTTGTCCTGGACGCCGGCGCGGCGAAACAGGTCGAAAATCCGCTGATGGTCCTTGGGATCGATGCCGCGGCCATTGTCGGCGATTTCGAAAATCGCGAATCCGAGCTTGGACCGGCCCCGGACCGAGATGTCGCCGGGAACTCCCGGCTTGAGATATTTCAGCGCGTTGTCG
>JAQGKJ010000531.1 GCA_028290165.1 Bradyrhizobium sp.
CGCCGGCGTCGACTATCACGTGCCGTTCGGCGGCCGGAAGGGCTCGAGCTACGGAGCGCGCGAGCAGGGCCGTTATGCGTCCGAATTCTACACCACGGTGAAGACCGCATACACGCTGCCCTGAAACCGAAACGGTGCCGAATCCGAGTGCAGGGGAAGGCGCCCTTCGTCGGGCGAAAGCACCACGTGAATTGCCGTCACCCTAGCCGGACAAGGTTAATGGCTGCAATTTCGGTCCGTGTCGCCGTCGAAGCGATTTCGAATTCATCGTCCAACGTATCTTGGCGGGCGCTTTTCGAAAAATGCCTTCATGCCTTCGGTTTGGTCGTCGGTGGTAAATGCATATCGAATAGCCTGACGCTCGACTTCGAGGCCGGCATCGAGGGTCGTCTGATAGGCGGCAAGAACGGCGGCTTTGGCGAGTTCAGCCGACCGCGGCGGCTTTTTCGAGATTTGCTCGGCTATAGCCAATGCGCGTGGAAGAGCTTGGCCGGTTTCCACGACCTGCGCGACGAGACCGCTTCCCAAAGCTGTGGCGGCATCGATCGGCTCGCCCGTAAGGATCATCAGCATGGCGAGAGACTTGCCTGCGACACGCGTGAGACGCTGGGTTGCGCCGTCGCCGGGCAAGATTCCAATGCTGATTTCCGGCTGTCCGAAGCTGGCCCCCTCGCCGGCGATGACGATGTCGGCGAGTAAAGCCAGTTCATGACCGCCGCCATAACAAATGCCGTCGACCGCAGCTATCAGTGGTTTTGCAAAGCTGGAAATGTCCTTCCACGCGTTACGGCGAACCTGATTGTCGATGGCCTCGAAACCTCGCTGCTGCATTTCCTTGATGTCGGCGCCGGCCGAAAAAAAACCTTCGCCTCCGCAGATTACGACGCAGCGGACGGTTTCATCGTGGGCTGCGGCGCGGAACGCGGCGGCGAGCTCGGCGATCATCTCATTGCTCAGCGCGTTGCGTTTGGAGAGCCTGTTGAGCGTGAGCTGAACCACGTGCGGGAACGGCGTGCTCTGAAGAACCAGTTTTGCAAGATCGCTCAATGTTGCCTCCAAATCGCGTGTGAAGAGTTTACACTGAAATCGATTTCTGCAATAGGGTTTTGCGCTCTGGCAGAGAATAATCGGCCCTAAAGATATGCAAGGTGATCGTCATGGGACCAGGAGTGTCGGGACACGATATTTTCCTCGGAGCGCTGGATCTCTGTTCCAGGAAAATCCTGGAAGATGAACCGACGCTCGGAGTAGACTTTCCGTATGTGACGTCGCCCTCGGGCGCCTGGGAGGTTCTTCCTGCGTCGGTTTCTGCGGGTTACCGTGGGGAGAATTGGAGCCATGGCAACTGGTTTTGCGGGTTCTGGGTCGGACTTCTGCTCGTTGCCTATCTGCGAACCGGGGATGAAAAGTACCTGAGCATCGCCGACGAACGGCTTTTGCTTGTTGCTCCGCGGGCCAAGGACGGAAACACGCACGACATCGGATTCATTTTCTATCCGAGTGCGATCGCTGCCCACCACATCACCGGAAAAACCGCCTATGCGGAGATTGCGGCACAGGCGGCGGATCAATTGCGGCGGCGGCTGATCATAACGCCGAAGGGCAGCTATATTTCCGCCTGGGGACCGCTCAGTGATGAGCGAGGTCGACGGTCGTCCGCCATCGACACCATGGCAAATTTGCCGCTGTTGTACTGGGCAGCCCAATACCGGGACGATGCGAGCTTCACGCTCGCCGCCGAAGCGCATGCGCTGATGACGCGGGAGGCATTCATTCGCCCGGATGATTCGACCTATCACGCGGTGGAATACGACCTGAAGACGGGCGATCGCCATCGAGGATTTACGTTTCAGGGATATGCGGACGACTCCTGCTGGTCACGCGGTCAGGCCTGGGCAATCTACGGGTATGTGCGAACCGCCGAGGCGACCGGCAAGCACGGCTATTTGGATCTTGCCGAACGACTGGCCGAATATTTCATCGCCCGGACTGGGCCTGCGTTGATTCCGTTCTGGGATTTTGACGATCCGGCAATCCCGGAAGCCCCACTCGATACCTCGGCAGCAGCAATCGTGGCGTCCGCCCTGCTGGATATGGCAGCCCTGCATCCGGATCCTCAGCGAGGGGCGTCGTGGCGCAAACATGGGCTCGATATCCTGGCCGCGCTTTGCGAGCGCCATCTGGCAACGGAGGCTGCGCATCGCGGCCTGCTTCGCCATGGCTGCTATTCCCGACCCCACAGGCAGGGTGTCGATGGCGCCGTGCTGTTCGGAGACTTTTTCTTCACCGAGGCGCTTTGCAGTGCAGCTTTGCCGGGAAGGCTGAGAGCCGTTCCGAAACGTCTGAAATCGTAGGCTTTATTGGGTCCTTTTTCTGCGCGCAGGTCGTCCGGGCGAAAGGCCTGCATTCTGCGGTTTCGACGTCGATGAACGTATGATGAGGCGGTAAGGGACCTGGACGCTCCGGGGAATGGGCATGCCGGCGATGGCATTGATGAGATAATCGGCTGCGCCGCGTCCGATCTCTGTCGCCGGGACGCTGATGGTCGTCAGCGGGGGATCGACCTGAGCGGCGAGTTCGATATCGTCAAAGCCGGTAATGGACAGGGTTTGCGGGATGGTGAATCCCATATTACGTGCTTCCGCCATCGCTCCGATGGCGAGCGTGTCGGTGGTGCAAATAACGGCGGTCGTATCCGGATGGCCGTTGATGAGTTGCCGAAGCGCGCTGCGGCCCTGCGCAAGCGAATGGTCGGCCCTGATGATCTGGCTTGGCTGCAAGGTGATTCCGGCACGCGACAAGGCACGCTGAATTCCGTCTAGCCGGGCGCGGGAGCGATCGTTGGACGGCGGAATGTTGACGATCGCGCCGAACGCAAGGTGACCGAGATCCAGCAGGAACTTGGTCAGTTCCCGGGTTGCGGCCTCGTTGTCGATCCCGATCGCGGGAATGCCGGCCTCGGCCTTGGCCACGTAAGTCGTAATGACGGGAACGGCGGCCAGTCGAATCAGGGCCCTTAATTCCACTCCGTGCGAGCCGCCGACCAGCGCGATGCCGTCGATGCCGCGCTCGATGAGGCTTTGCATCTCCTGCAACTCGCGTCGCTGGTCGTATTGGGAATTCGCGATCAACAGGGTGTATCCGCTTTCACTCAGGCGGTTCTGCATCGCTTCCACGCCTTCGGCGAAGATGCTCAGTCCCAGCGTCGGCACGATGGCGCCGATGGTCCGCATGCGGCCAGATTTGAGCGCGCGCCCGGCGCCGTCACGCGTGTAAGAAAGATTGGCAATCGCCCTTGCGACCTTGTCGCGAAGCTCGGGGCGCACGATTTCCGGATGATTGAGCACGCGAGAAACGGTTGCCGGAGAAACGTTGGCTTCCCTCGCGACGTCATCAATCTTGGCCTTCGAATGCTGGCGGTCGCGCGGCGGCAGGGGAATCGGCTTCTTGGTCATTCATCGCGTTCGCAAGAGGGATGCGTTGTAAACCAACTATGTCCGATA
>JAQGKJ010000613.1 GCA_028290165.1 Bradyrhizobium sp.
ATCCAAGCCGGTCCATGACATCGGGACCGAAGTTTTCCACCAGCACGTCGGCCGAGGCGATCAGGCGCCGCAGGACCCTTGCGCCGCCCGGCGTTTTCAGGTCGAGGGCAATACCCTTCTTGTTGCGGTTCATCATCAGGAATGAGGCCGCCTCGTCGCCGATTTTGGGAGGCACCATGTAGCGGGTGTCGTCGCCGGCCGGGATCTTTTCGATCTTGATGACCTCGGCGCCCATGTCCGCGAGCATCAGCGTACAGGTCGGACCTGCCATGACATGCGTCAGGTCGACAACCTTCAATCCGGTCAGAGGGCCCATTGTTGCTCCCGAAATCTTGTTAATCGCTTGTTTTCGATTATTCGCCGATCCACTGCGGCGGGCGCTTACCCAGAAATGCATCCATGCCTTCGCGGAAATCCCGGCTCTGATAACACATCAAAATCAGGTCTTCGTCCTCGTGAGTTTTTGGTTGCATGCGATGCAGCCCCTGTTTGGTGGCTCGCAGCGTCAGGGGAGCGTGGCCTGCGATCAGGCGGGCCAGTTCATCGGCCCGCCGCTCCAGGGCTGTGCCGTCTTCCACCACTTCATTCAGCAGGCCAATCCCACGCGCTTCCTCGGCTTCGATTAGGCGCGCGGTAAAAATGATCTCCTTGAGCCGCGCCGCGCCGATCAAAGTCGAGAGCCGGCTGAGGCTGGACATCGACAGACAATTGCCGAGCGTGCGCGCGATCGGAAACCCGAATTTCGCTGTCTTTGTGCCGATGCGCAGATCGCAGCAGGCGGCAATTGCCGCGCCGCCGCCGGCGTAAACCCCGTTGATCGCCGCAATGGTCGGGACCTGGCACTGCTCTAGTGTGCCCAATATCCGATCGATCCTGGCCTCATAGTCGATGGCGTCTTGCGGGGTCTTGAACGCGCGAAACTGGTTGATGTCGGTGCCGGAGGCAAACGCCTTGTCGCCTGCGCCGGTCAGGATCAGCACCTTGACGGCGCGATCCTTGCCCGCGCTCTCGCAAATCTCGGCAAGCCGCTCATACATGCCGAACGTCAGCGAATTTCTCGCCTGCGGCCGGTTGAAGGTGATGCGGCCGATGCCGTCGCGGACCTCGTAAAGCAGGTCGGCTTCGAGGGTCGTGGTTTCATTCATTTTGGTTGCCGACGGTTCGAAGGTGGGATTTCCGGCTTGGCCCAGGATCTGGCTGACGCCTAATTCTGAATGCAAAAACTGGTATCCGCAAGACGATTCTGCTAAATTTTGGCCGTAGACCGAAATTTTGCATTCAAAATCGATTGAGCCTGCTGCGCTGGGAGAAGCCACCATGATGCATGACGAGGTGGTTTCCCGCCTCAGGCACATCTTGACCGAAGGTGAAATTCCGCCGGGCGCGCGGATTCCCGAGCGTGAACTGTGCGGCTCGCTGTCCATATCGCGCACGCCGCTGCGCGAGGCGCTGAAGGTATTGGCCGCCGAAGGGCTTGTCGTGTTGCTGCCCAATCGCGGATCGCGCGCCGCGAAGCTTACGCAAAAGGACGTCAAGGAATTATTCGAAGTCTGCGAGGCGCTGGAGGCGACCGCCGGCGAACTGGCCTGTCCGCGCATTTCGGACGCGCAACTGCATGAAATAGCTGCGCTGCACGCGCACATGGTCGAACATTACCGCGCCCGCGATCTCCTCGCGTACTATCGTTGCAATCGATTGATCCACGAGAGCATCGTTCGCGCCGCCGATAACGCGGTGCTCGCCGGGATCTATGAATCGATATCGGCGCGGATTCGCCGTGCGCGGTTCATCACGCCGATGTCATCAGAGCATTGGGCGCTGGCGATCAGCGAACACGAGGGGATGCTGAACGCGCTCGAGCGACGTGACGCCAGTGGGCTTGCGCATATCCTGCGGACGCATCTTCGACGCAAGCGCGAGGAAGTTGTGCAGGCAGGATTTGCCGAACTGGGCAGTTCCTGAAGCCGCAACTGCTCTCGCCGGTCGCCTGCAACTGGACTGTCTTGCCGATATCCTGCAATAACGTAGAGAATAGATTGTAGCCAGTGCGATCAGATACCAGGTCGCAGGAACGGGTGAGGAAATGGATGTCCGCTTCGAACCAAGGCGAGATGCAGCCGGCGATTTACCGTTTCAGGCTTGGCGGCTTTGAGGTCGCAAGCATATTGGACAGCAAGATCATCCGTGAGGGATTGACCCCGAGCCACGGCGGCGAATCGCTAGCGGCCGAAGTGCGGGCGCTGGCGCGTGCGAACAGGATTGATTCCGACCGCTACGAGCATCCATTCATTCCCAGTCTGGTCAACACCGGCAGGGAACTCGTCCTGTTCGACACCGGCAACGGCGCGTTGCAACGCGAATACGATCAGCTTCGAGGTCGGCTGCCAGACGGGCTTTTAGTCGAGCGACTGGCCCAGGCGGGCTACGAGCCGCGGGACGTCGACGTGGTGGTCATTACGCACGGCCATCCCGATCACATAGGCGGACTGGTGAAAGGCGGCAAACCGGTATTTCCCAATGCACGCTATGTGTTCGGCGCTGCAGAGTTCGATTTCTGGAAGCGCGGCAATGTGCGCGAAGCGCGAAAACTCAATCTTGAACTGTTCATGAAAATCGCCGTACCGCTCGCTGACCGGGCCAGTTTTATTCAGGCTGGCGAGGAGGTCGTATCGGGAATCCGGGCCATCGACGCGGCAGGCCATTCGCCGGGAATGCTGGCATATTTAATCGAAAGCGAGGGCAAGCGGCTCCTCAACTGGGCCGACACCTGCGGTCACTATGTGGTGTCAATACGGAGGCCCGACATCCATCTTGATGTCGATGACGACAAGGAGATGGCGGTGGCAACCCGCAAGCGTATTCTCGACATGGTTGCGACCGATGAGATCTTCGTCGTTGGCTTTCATATGCCGTTTCCCGGCATCGGTTTTGTAGAGCGGACCAGTGGCGGCTATCGTTGGGTTCCGCACGGATATCAGTTGAATTTGTAAGGTTAAGGCCCTCCGCTGCACGAACATTGCGCTTTCATGGCAAAAATCGCGCAGGGTCGATAGCTTTCATGGCGTTTTTGCACAAACATTGCGGGGCTTCGTGCCTATGATGATCTGAAGCGAGTTCAAGTTCGCGCAAGATATCAAGATATAGAGAAGAAAAATGGGGGAGCCGTGAGCGATAATGCAAGGGTGGATGTCGCCGCCGTTATCAATGACAGTGAAATCAGCCGCTTTCAGTACGTCATATTTGGTTTATGCATTCTGATCATCATGTGCGACGGTTTCGATACGCAAGCGCTCGCATATCTGGCGCCGAGTATCGCTTCTGAATGGAAACTGTCTCCCGCCAGCTTCGGCCCGGTATTCGCAGCCGTGCTGTTGGGCAGCATGGCGGGCGCCTTCGCCTTCGGATATCTGGCGGACAAGCTCGGCCGCAAGCGCACGCTGGTGCTATGTGTGATCTGGTTCGGCGTCCTGAACATTGGCTCCGCCTACGCGACCTCGATCGAATCCTTCACCCTTATTCGATTTCTCTGCGGCATCGGCCTGGGTGGCGCCATTCCCAACGTGATGGCGTTGGTCTCGGAATATGCGCCGGCCCGAAAACGCGCGACGCTTGTCGCGGTCACCTGGTGCGGGTTCTCACTTGGCGCGGTTCTCGGCGGATTGATCAGCGTGCCGCTGATCTCTCATTTCGGGTGGAGGTCGGTCTTCGTCGTCGGCGGAATACTTCCGCTGTGCCTTGCGCCCTTGAGCTTTTTCGCGCTTCCGGAATCGATCAAGTTCCTGATTCTGGTACGCGGCAAAGCTGCCGAGGTGGTGGCCGTCCTGAGAAAACTTAGTCCTCATCAAAGCTTTGCCGAGGGCAGCGCGTTCGTGCTCGATGAACCCCGTCCCGGGCGGGGATCAATATTGGCGCTGTTCCGGGACGGTCTTGCCATCGGCAGTGTGTTTCTCTGTCTCGCTTTCTTCATGAGCCTGATGCTCGTCTATCTCTTCATTAACTGGATTCCACTATTTCTGCGCCAGGCTGGATTGCCTCTTCAGGACGCCCTGATGGGAACGATCATATTCAATCTGTCCGGAATCTTCGGCAGCATCTTCTGCACGCAGTTCATCGACCGGAAAATCGTCCAGCCGATCGTCATCTTGATTTTCGCCTATACTCTCGGCGCGGCGGCGGTGTTCGCCATCGGCTTCGCCGGGACTTCATTTTGGCCGATCATGGGCACGATCTTTCTGGGCGGCTTCTTCATCATCGGTGCTCAGCTCTCGCTCAACGCCCTCATCACCAATTATTATCCGACCGCGATCCGGGGTACCGGCGTCGGCTGGTCACAAGTGGTCGGACGACTGGGATCTCTACTCGGGCCGCTGATCGGCGGGGCGCTGGTCTCGCAAGGCATGTCGCCTGGTCAGTTGTTCCAGGTCAGCAGCATTGCGCCACTTCTGGCGTGCGCATCCTTGCTCATTTTCGCAAAGCTCTCGTCGTCGGCAGCAAAGAGTCGGTCCGTTACGGTGGAAGTGACGTCATGATCCCGGAGAATTCCGTCCCGCGATCGGTGGGTGAGATCGCAAGCTACCACGCCCATGTCTATTACGATCCGGCCACGACGCGCCAGGAGGCCGAGCGCCTGCGCGAATGGATCAACGAACGTTTTGCCGTTACACTGGGACGCTGGCATGACGTCAAGGTAGGCCCCCACGATCAAGCCATGTTTCAGGTGGCCTTTGCCGCGGACCTGTTTTCGACACTGGTGCCGTGGCTGATGCTCAACCATGGGAGCTTGAGCGTTCTGGTCCATCCCAATACGGCCAACCCGCGCAGGGATCATCTGGTGAATCCGCTCTGGATTGGAACGCCCGTTGCCGTGCATGAGGAGAAGCTGCCGGACGAGGCGGCTCCAGAGCAGCCACCTGCGCCGAACACGGATCCGGTTCGCCAGCCGTAATCCGGATCTTGAGTAGCTATTTGCCGCCGGCGATCCCGCGCTAGCCGCGCGGCAAGGTGCAGCGGTCATCATGATCGCCGAAAAAGCCTCCGACATGATCCTGGCAGATCGCTAGCGGCATCCGGCCGAAGTCAGAACGCGCTTTTGTATCGGGCGATTTGGCCGGGGCTGCCATAGACCCACATCGGTTCGCCGCACTGGCTCGGGCCATGATCGGTCATGCAGGCATCGCTCCAGGAGGGAGCCGCGACCTCGCGGCCAGCCTCGCCGGCAAAGGCCTGCGCCCTGCCGTTCCCGGGCGTGCGTGCCTGAACTGCGGCCGACATCGCAAGCGACAATACCAGCGGCAGGGCTGTCAGAATGGCTTTCATCTTCATCGGTAAGTTCCTCGATTGCAGGCCTCGGAGAGTCGAGGCATCAGATGCAGGGTCACGGGTGAGGTAAGGCCGAAAGTCGCCGACACCATTAAATTGGATTTTCGGAAGCTAAATTCGGATTTAGAGAAGATATCGAAGACGGGCTTGGTTAGATGCGTGCCAGCGCTTGTGCGCTGGACAGGCGTTTGCATTCCGGTACAGGCTCGTCTTATGTTCCGGCCGAAAATCAGCCGCCATTCCTGTGCGGCCTGAAAGGGAGCCTAAGCGGTGGCAACTCGCATACGGATCGGCACCCGCAAGAGCGTCATGGCGCTGGCCCAGACCGAGGAAATTGCCCGCCGCCTGACCGCGGCCGTGCGCGGTCTCGACGTCGAGATCGTCAAGTTCGAAACGTCTGGCGATACTGATCAAATCGGCAAGCTGCTGCCGCATGGCGGCAAGGGCGGCGCCTTCGTCGCCGAGATTCGCAAGGCGGTTATTTCCGGCGAGTTGCAGGCCGCGATGCATTCACTGAAGGACATGCCGGGCAATGAAGACACGCCCGGCCTCGTGATCGGCGCCACGCTGTCGCGCGATCCGCCCGGCGACGTCCTGGTGCTGCGTCCGGGCATTTCGATCGACGATCTCAGGCGCTCGCGCGGCAAGGGATTCAAGATCGGCACCAACGCCGTGCGGCGCGCGGCCTATGCGCGGCGGCTGTTTCCGGAAGTCGAGGTGATCCATTATCGCGGCGCTGCCGACACCCGCGTGCGCAAGCTCGACAATCTGGAAATGCAGCGGCTGCCCGGCGACGGCGAGGTCGGGCCGGCGGACGCGCTGATCATGGCGCGCGCAGGGCTCGAGCGCGTCGGCCTCGCCAGCCGCATCGCCTATGAGTTTTCAATGCAGGAGATGCTGCCGGCGGTGGGGCAGGGGATTGTCGCGGTGGAATGCGCGGTCGACGATTGGCAGACGCGGCAGATCCTATCGGCGATCGACGACCCCGCCGCGCACAGATGCGCCGATGCCGAGCGCGAAGTGCTATGGGTCCTGAACGGCCATTGCAATTCGCCCATCGCTGGATTTTCAACCATTGACGGCGCGGCGATGACGTTGACCGCCTCGGTGCTGGATGAGGCGGGCGACCTGTTCATCGAGGCCTCGCGCTCCGGCCCCGCCGGTCGCCCGCGTGAACTCGGCCGCGCGGTCGGGCTGGAGCTGCTGAACAAAGGAGCGGCGGAGATCATCGAGCGCAGCCGGCCGGGCACACTGGGCATAATTGACGGATCGTAGCTTCGGCAAATACGTCGTCATCATCCGCGAAAGCGGATGATCCACTGCTCCGTAACGTCTCGATTCCCAACACCGGCCGGTGATTACTGGATACCCGCTGGAGCCTGTCATCGGGCTCGCCAAAGGCGAGACCCGTTGGCGGGTATGACGACGGGGGTTTGTGGTAAGACTTTACCCCCTATACGCCCCGCACCCGGCGCAGCATCTGCTCGACATGCGCGATCGGGGTTTCCGGCTGGATGCCGTGGCCGAGGTTGAAGATCAGCCGGCC
>JAQGKJ010000615.1 GCA_028290165.1 Bradyrhizobium sp.
GCGGCCGGCGCCTTGCTGCTCACGCCCTATCTGTTTCTCTACGACCTGATGGTGCTGGCGATCGCGGTGGCGTTTCTGGTCCGGATCGGATTGCGCCAGGGTTTTGCGCGGTATGAGTTGCCCGCACTGGGGCTCGCCGCCGCACTTCTGTTCTTCTATCCGCTGGTGGGGGCGTCGACCGGTTTTGGGGCAACCCTGATCGTGGCCGGATTGATCGCGGGCCGCTGCGGGGTTTGGCGCAACAATACCTCATCGTCAGCGAGTGCCGGCGTGGCTGCCGCCTGGCCAACACCTGAGCGATGAACCGTTCCACGCCCCAGTCCCTGCAAGGCCCGCGCGAAAAAATGCCTCGCATCGCCTATCTTGAATCGATCCGGGGCCTCGCCGCGCTGCAGGTCCTGCTGCTGCATTTCCTCGCCGCGTTCGCACCGAATCTGGTGTTCGCGCTGCCGGCAGCGGCTGGCGTTGCGGGCTACATCCACCTGTCGCCGTTGTATTTTCTGTATGATGGCTATTCGGCGGTCTACATCTTCTTTGCGCTCAGCGGCTATGTGCTGACCCGTTCGTTCGAGCGCGATCTGGCGCAGCCGTCCTCGCAAATCCTCGCCCGCATCGTCCGCCTCGGTCTGCCGGCGCTCGCCGCAACACTTGTGGCCGCGGCCGTGATGCTGACTTTCGGCAAGCCGAATGTCGCGGCCGGCGAACTCAGCGGATCGGCCTGGTTTGCCGACCAGTGGAATACCGAAGTCTCGGTGCTCTCGGTGATCAGGGACGGCACGGTCAACGCGCTGTTCCTGGGCTATCGCGGATTGCCCGGTGTAGCCTTTCTGGCGCCGTGGCAGCAGCCGGTCGAACAATCATTGGTGGTGCCGCTGTGGACATTGAGCATCGAGTTCTATGGCTCGATGATCATCCTGTTGCTGTGCTGTTGTGCGGGACGTTCGCGCGCTCTTTGGTGGACGGTCGTGCTGGTGGGGGTGATCTTCACCATCCGAAGCGCCTACATCTGCTTTTTCGTCGGGCATCTTCTGGCAACCTTCCGTCGCGCGGAAAGGCCCGCACCGGCGAGCCGGCTGCTGCCGGTGTTCTGCATCATGTTCGGCGCCCTTCTTTGCGTGCTCGCGGAAGTCTGGCAGCCGCAATGGCTGCGGAGTTTTTGTGCCGATCCGACATACTTCCTGTTCCCCGGTCAATTCGCGCCGATGCAGCAGAAGACATTTGGTGCGATTCTGGTCCTGATCGGGATTGTCGATCTTGAGGCCGCTCGCGGCTTTCTCTCGCGACCCTGGCTGGTGGCGCGCTCCAGATTATCGTTCCCGCTCTATCTGATGCACTGGCCGATCCTGTTCGGGCCCGCGGCGGCTTTGTTCCTGTGGTTGAACGGCACGGTCGGAATCGAACTGGCCCGAGTCGGCGCCATCGTTGCCGGGATCTGCCTTGCTTTCGGCTGCAGCATGATTTTTCTCAGCGTCGATCGCCGCGCGCTTGAGCTGTCGCGAACATTGCGCAAGCGGATGTCCGGGCCATCTAAGGAAACGGCGCGGATGGCGCCTGTCCGCGCAATGGCGGCCGAATGAACTGGATGCGTGTTGCTCTCGTAGGACTTGCGGCGGCGCTTGCCTGGGCGGCCTGGCCGAAGCGGCCGGTGATCCTCGACACCCACGGACCTACCCGACAGCTGATCATCGCCTCGACGCTGGCGCGGGTCGACGATCCGATCGTCATTCTCGGCGACAGCATCGTCGAGGCCTCGACCTTGCCGCGGTCGTTGTGCGGTCACGGCATCGTCAACGCCGGGATCGGCGGCACAGCGACCTCAAGCCATCTCGGCGAGATGCTAAAGGCGGCGCTCGACGGCAAGCGCGCGGCGCTGGTCGTGGTCTCGCTCGGGACCAACGACGCGGCAAAGCCGCACAGCGTCGAGCAATACAGGTCGAACTACCTGGCGCTGTTGACCGAACTGGCCGCGCTGACGCCGCGCCGCGCGATCGCGGCCATACCGCCGCCCGAAGCCGGGTTGGAAGAAGCCAAAAAGGTCAATTTCGCCCTGATCGACAGCTACAATGCGATCTTGCCCAAGCTCGCCGAAGAAGCCCGCACGGAATTCATTCCTTTGCCCGCCATGCCGGAACATCACACCCTGGACGGCGTCCATCTGAACCGAGCCGGCTATGAAATCTGGGACAGGGCCATTTTGGACGGGATTGAGTCCGCGCTCTGCAAATCCACCTGAAAGTGTCACTTGTCATCCGGCCTGAATAGTTGTTCAGTTCTTCAACACGATTTGTGCCAAATCGCAAGAAAACATTGAAGACGCGCAGTTCCGGGCCGAGCGAATACGGCCGTACGGCGCAGGGGACGAGAAACGCGCCATGGTCTATCGGCGGACCCATCAAGTTGTAAAACGCCTCGCGGCGCGGCGCAGCGCCATTTTGGCGGCGGCGCGCAATGCCGCCGCCGACGGCGGCATGGCGGCGGTGCAGATCGCTCCGGTCGCAATCCGCGCCAATGTCGCCGCCGGCACCGTCTATCGCTATTTCCCTTCGAAGGCGGACCTAATCTCTGAGCTGATCGCGGACGTCTCGCGCGATGAATTGGCCGCGATTCGCCGCGCGGCGGAGGCAGCCCCGGGTCCGTCTTCGGCGCTGGCGGCCGCGGTCACGACGGTCGCTGTCCACGTGCTGTCGCAGCGCAAGCTCGCCTGGGGCATCCTGGCCGAGCCGGTCGATGTCGATGTCACCGCGTCGCGGCTGGCGAGCCGCCGCGAGATCGCCGGCGAGATCTCCGCCAGGATCGAGGCCGCGGTTCGCGCCGGGCATCTCCCGGCGCAGGACACTGCATTGGCCGCAACCGCGCTGCTCGGCGCGTTGCACGAATCGCTGGTCGGGCCTCTGGCGCCGGACAATCTGGACGATCCCTCCAAAATGCGCGACGCCGTGCAAACCGTGACGCTGCTGGCGCTGCGCGCGGTCGGCGTGATGGACGCGCGTGCCCGCGGCCTCGTGGTGCAGGCAGTGCTGCCGGCGAAATCGCTGGTCGGGGCGTAAAAAAATCGCTGCGCGGCCATCGCCTTGACGCAACGATTCGCCATGGTGGGGCGTTTGCGGCCAGCCACTAACCACGCAGGGAGCATTCCATGCCAACGACTTTCGGATCGGCCAAATGGCAGGGCGGTATCAAGGACGGCAAGGGCGCCATCTCGACCAGGAGCGGCGCGCTTAAGGATTACCCTTACGGCTTCGCCAGCCGCTTTGAGGGCAAGCCGGGCTCGAACCCGGAAGAGCTGATCGGGGCGGCGCACGCCGCCTGTTTCACCATGGCGCTGTCGCTGATCTTGGGCGAGGCCAAACTGACCGCCGAGCAGATGGAGACCAAGGCCGACGTCACGCTCGAGAAACAGGGCGAGGGTTTTGCCATCACCTCCGTGCATCTCACGCTGAATGCAAAAATCCCCGGTGCTGACAAGAAAAAATTCGAGGAATTGGCGGCCATGGCAAAGGCCGGATGTCCGGTGTCGAAAGTGCTGAATACCAAGATCACACTGGACGCGACGCTGCTGTAGCTGTTCGTCATGCCGGGGCGCGTAGCGAACCCGGAATCTCGCGCCAGAACTTCTGGATTCCCCGATGTGCAATTGCACATTTGAGGCGCATCTTCGATGCGCCCCGGAATGACGGTGCGCGCCGCGCTCCTTACATCTCCGCGTCGCCGTCCGGACCGACGGAGGCGATACGCAGCATGTTGGTGGTGCCGGGGGCGCGGAGCGGCACGCCGGCGACGATGATGACGCGCTGGCCGGCCCGCGCAAAGCCGTCACGAAACGCGATCGACCCGGCGCGGCTGACCATGTCGTCGAGATCCTTGGCGTCTTCCGCGACCACGCAATGCACGCCCCAGACCGCGGACAATTTGCGCCCGGTCGCGAGATTCGGCGTGATCGCCACCACCGGCGGCTTCGGCCGCTCGCGCGCCACCCGCAGCGCGGTCGAGCCCGAACTGGTCCAGCAGATGATCGCGGACAAATCGAGCGTCTCGGCGATTTGCCGCGCGGCGTCGGCAATCGCATCGCCGACGGTGGGCTCCGGTTCCGCCCGTTGCGCGTTGAGCACGCCCCGATAGGTCGGATCGCGCTCCACTTCCTCGCCGATGCGATTCATGGTCGAGACCGCCTCGACCGGAAATTTGCCGGCGGCCGATTCCGCCGACAGCATGATCGCGTCGGCGCCCTCATAGACGGCGGTAGCCACGTCGGAGACCTCGGCGCGGGTCGGCACCGGAGACTGGATCATCGATTCCAGCATTTGGGTTGCGACCACCACCGGCTTGCCGGCGCGGCGCGCCATACGCGTCATCTGCTTCTGCAGGCCCGGCACGCGCTCCAGCGGCAGTTCGACGCCGAGGTCGCCGCGCGCCACCATCAGGGCGTCCGACGCCTCCAGGATTTCGGGCAGCCGGTCAATCGCCTGCGGCTTTTCAATCTTGGACATCACCGCGGCGCGGCCGCGAATCAGTTTCTTGGCCTCGACGACGTCCTCGGCGCGCTGCACGAACGACAGCGCGATCCAGTCGATACCCGTCACCAGTGCGGCCTCGAGGTCGGCGCGGTCCTTTGGCGTCATGGCTGAGACGGGCAGATCGGTGTCGGGCAGGCTGACGCCCTTGCGATCCGACATCTTGCCGCCGATCACGACGCGGGTGACCGCGTGATCGGGCGAGGCTTCCTCGACGATCAGCCGCACCTTGCCGTCGTCGAGCAACAGCGCGTGACCGGGTTTCAGCGCCGCCAGGATTTCCGGATGCGGAAGCTGGACGCGGGTCTTGTCGCCGGGCGTCTTGTCGGAATCGAGCACGAAACTTTCGCCGTTGTTGAGCTGGATCGAGCCTTCGGCGAACGAACCGAGACGCAGCTTCGGCCCCTGAAGGTCGACCAGAATGCCGATGGGGCGGCCGTAGCTCGACTCAACATTGCGAATGGTCTTGACCAGCTCGCGCATCTTGTCGTGCGAGGTGTGGCTCATATTGATGCGGAAGACGTCGGCGCCGGCCTCGAACAGGCGGCGGATCATGGCGCTGTCGGAAGATGCAGGCCCAAGTGTCGCAAGAATTTTGATTCGGCGCAGGCGTCTCATGGCTTGGTCCCGGGCGCTGCGGCTGGCGGCGGACCAGGCGCGCCCGGAGCCGTCCCGCCTGGCGGATTGGGCAGGCTGGGAGAGGGGCCCGGCGAATTGGTCATGCCCGGGAGGTTTCCGGGGCCACCGGGACCGACCGTCCCCGGGATACCCGGCACCCGCTGCGCGGGCTGTTCATTGGATTCGGTCAGCTGCACGGTCCAGGCGCGCTGCTCGCCGGTATCGACCTCAAAGAAGCCGGTGCGATCGAAACCGCGCGCCAGGCAGTTCTAGGTGCCCTTGATGGTGAATTCCTTGTCGCGTGAGCTCATGAAAGCCTGTCCCGACCACTCGCCGCCGCGGTCGTAATCGAGCGCATAAATATAATAGAACCGTGCAACCAGTGTGCCGCGCAGCAGGGTCTCGCAGCTCCGCGAGGAAACATTCCACCAGCCCTCGGTGGTCCAGCCCTCGGCATCCTTGTAGCCCAAGGCGATGCCGACCCGGCTCGACGTGTTGTTGCAGAGACGAAAATCGGCCGCCGCCGGGCTGTTCCACAGGCACATCACCGCAAGCGCCAGCGCCGGCATCAAGCCGGCGGTTACGCGCGCAGAGAACGGATGGGGGCGATTGGAATTCTTCGGGATCATTCAGGCAAGCTATATCAAATCATTGACGATTTCGCGTGAGCCAGCGGGACTGTCAACGGCCAAGCGGGTATTTTAGGGCAGCGGGCAGCCGAAATCCCGCCCGTCGGCGCCCTGTTTGCGCTGCGATATGGCAAAATCTGTGACGACGCCCCACCTATTCCCGATATCCTGCAGCAAACAGCGAGACCGTGGCCATGGCGATCGACGACAAAACCAGAACGGAACTCGAGGCCGCCGTCTTCCGGCGCCTTGTCGCGCATTTGCGCTCCCGTACCGACGTCCAGAACATCGATCTGATGAACCTGGCGGGCTTCTGCCGTAACTGCCTGTCCAACTGGCTCAAGGAAGAGGCCGACGCCAAGGGCGCTGACATGACCAAGGACGAAAGCCGCGAGGCCGTCTACGGCATGCCTTACGAGACCTGGAAGTCGACCTATCAGGGCACCGCCAGCCCCGACCAGGTGGCTGCGATGAAGAAGGCCCATAGCGGGCATTGATACTTTCCCCCCGGTTCTTTCCCTCATCCTGAGGGGCACGCTCTTCGCGCGCGTCTCGAGGGATGAGAAGCCTCATGGTTCGAGACGGCGCGAGTGCGCCTCCTCACCATGAGGGAATGTTTCTCCTGTGGGCGCGCTGTGGATGAGCGCGATGTCGTCTTGACGGAAAGCGCGCCACTCTTGAGGGTCATTTCGGGATGCGGTGCGTGGGAAAGCGTGCGGCGCTTCTCAACACCTCAACCGTCAGTTCCAATCAGGAGTACCCGATGGCCACCTCTGCTGCCGCCGTCACGGAAGCGCCCGCGACGAAATTTGCCAAAGACCAGCTCAAGGCCATCATCGAGCGCATCGAGCGGCTGGAAGAAGAAAAGAAGACGATCTCGGACGATATCCGCGACGTCTATGCCGAGGCCAAGGGCAACGGCTTCGACGTCAAGGCGCTGCGCACCATCATCCGGATGCGCAAGCAGGACGCCAACGAGCGCGCTGAAGAGGAAACCATCCTCGAGACCTACATGCAGGCGCTGGGCATGCTGTGAGGCATCCGTCCGCGGGGTACGTCCGCCGCAGGCAAGGCTTGGGCAGCAGACGCTGATCTGCTAGACTGCCCGGTCTGGGACGGAAGAAATGGACGTGCCTGGACCAGAGCGACGGCTCGCTGCGGTCTTCGCCGCCGACATGGTCGGTTATAGCCGGCTCATGGAGGCTGACGAGACGGGCACACTTGCGCGCCTGAAGACCCATCGGATCGAACTGATCGATCCGGCCATCACCAAGAATCGCGGCCGCATCATCAAGACCACCGGCGACGGCATGCTGGTCGAGTTCCACAGCGTCG